>JAXJJE010000352.1:0-10428 GCA_036298405.1 Acutalibacteraceae bacterium | reverse complement strand
TCAATTACCTTTGGTCCCTTTGGTGTCATCATCAAGCCGAAGTATAGGCAACCCTTAAAAGGTCTGCCCTCTGCTACCATTGCTTTGATAGTTGGCTCAAAGATTGTTTTCTGACACTCCTCTGCAAGAGTGTCTGTATAATAAGGGTTAGGGCTGATTGTACCCATACCACCTGTATTTAAGCCCTCGTCATTGTCGTAGGCTCTTTTGTGATCCTTTGATGATACCATTGGCTTAACTGTTTTACCGTCTGTAAATGAAAGCACAGAAACCTCTGGGCCTGTTAAAAATTCCTCAACAACAACCTTGTTGCCTGATTCACCGAATTTTTTATCCTCCATTATAGACTTAACAGCGTCCTTTGCTTCATCAAATGACTTTGCAATAATTACACCCTTACCAAGTGCAAGACCGTCTGCCTTGATAACTACTGGGAATTCATTACGGCTGTTGATATATTCAATAGCCTTATCTGCGTTATCAAATACCTCATACTCTGCTGTTGGTATGTTGTATTTCTTCATAAGGTCCTTAGAGAAAACCTTACTTGCCTCTATTACAGCAGCCTTTGCATTTGGGCCAAAGGCACGGATACCAGCTTCTTCAAAAGCGTCTACCATACCTGCTGCAAGAGGGTCATCTGGTGCTACAAATGCTAAATCAATGTTATTCTCTTTAGCGAAGGCAACCATTTTTTCCTTATCCATTACAGAAATGTTTACACATTCGCTGTCGCAAGAAATACCACCGTTACCTGGTGCTGTGTATAGCTTGGTTACTCTTGGGCTTTCAACAAGCTTTTTAACTAAAGCGTGCTCTCTGCCACCTGAGCCTATCATTAAAACGTTCATTGTAATCTTCCTTTATTATATATTAGTGGTGGAATAGTCTGATACCTGTGAAGCACATAGCCATACCATACTTATTACAGGTGTCGATAACATTATCATCTCTGATTGAACCACCTGGCTGTGCGATAAACTCAACGCCACTTCTCTTAGCTCTTTCGATATTGTCACCAAATGGGAAGAATGCGTCACTACCTAGTGAAACGCCTGTAAGAGTTTTTAACCACTCCTTCTTCTCTTCTCTTGTTAGTGGTTCTGGCTTAACCTTGAAGAACTGCTCCCAAACACCGTCTGCAAGAACATCCTCGTAATCGTCAGAGATATAAACATCAATTGTATTATCTCTGTCTGGACGACGAATGTTATCAACAAACTGTAGGTTAAGTACCTTTGGATGCTGACGAAGATACCAGATATCTGCCTTATTACCAGCAAGACGGGTACAGTGGATTCTTGACTGCTGACCAGCACCTACACCGATAGCCTGTCCGTCCTTTGCATAGCAAACAGAGTTAGACTGTGTGTATTTTAGTGTGATAAGAGCAATTTTAAGGTCACGCTTTGCGTCCTCTGTAAATGAGTTGTTATCTGTTACGAAGTTTGAAAGCATTTCGTCATCGATTACAAGCTCGTTTCTGCCCTGCTCGAATGTAATACCGAATACATCCTTATACTCCTTTTCTGCTGGAGTATAGTTTTCATCTATCTTAACAATGTTGTATGTGCCCTTACGCTTAGACTTTAGCACCTCAAGAGCCTCGTCTGTATAGCCAGGAGCAATAACACCGTCAGAAACCTCTCTTTGAATCAGCTTAGCTGTCTGAACATCACAAACATCTGAAAGTGCAATCCAGTCACCATAAGATGACATTCTGTCTGCACCTCTTGCCTTTGCGTAAGCACTTGCAAGTGGAGAAAGCTCTAGGTCGTCTACAAAGTAAATCTTCTTTAATGTGTCAGAAAGCTCTGTTGCAACTGCTGCACCTGCTGGGCTAACATGCTTGAAAGAAGCTGCTGCTGGTAGACCTGTAGCCTTTTTAAGCTCCTTAACTAGCTGCCAGCTGTTAAATGCGTCTAGGAAATTGATATAGCCTGGTCTACCATTTAAAACCTCGATTGGCAAATCGCTGTTATCCTTCATAAAAATCTTTGATGGCTTCTGGTTAGGGTTACAGCCATACTTTAGTTCTAGCTCGTTCATTGGATTTCCTCCTTAATTGTTACACTAAGAATATATATTACTTATTTTATATTACTTATTCTTGTTTATGATTCTGCTGTCTGTGTTACCTGTTTTCAGGTTGATGTAACGAACAAACAGAGAAACCTTGTTATCCTCGTTAAGTGCTGTCCATAGCTTATTTGCGAATGTGTCGATATCATCGTTACCGATTTCAACAAGCTTTGGCTCACCCTCGAAGCTTGGTAGTGGGTTTTCGTTCTTGTGATATGTGTGAATAAATCTGCCCTCACCATTCAGTGGGTTTGTGTATGAGAATGTGTATCTCTGACAAGACTCAGGGTTGCCGTTAGCACTCTTTAGGATTGACATTGTGAAGTCGAATGGGCCATGGTTAAGCTCTACCATACCAGAAATACGTGGAGTAAAGTTAGGACCGTCTGGCTCGAACTCTCTTGTTCTTAGTGACTGCTCAAATGTCTGACCTTTTGACATTAAATCATAGATTGTATCTGTCTGGTCACCATTTGTAACGATTGTTTTATTATCCAGTACTCTTACAGGAGCGTAGATGATCAGTGATGGATCCTCAAGCTTAGACTCGTCAAAAGCCTGTGTTCTTATGCCATCTCCCTCTTCTACGAAAATTCTGTTACGGCTGTTTTCGCTTCTGCCCATAATAAAATAAGCAATTACAGCGTTATTACCGTCTGCACTTTTACCGATAAGAATACCTCTGCCTGGGTATGGATTAGAGGTTAGCTCTTTTTCTATTGATAGTAGTTCCATTGTTTATTTTCCTTTCAATATGGTTTCAGATAATTTATAAAATCCTATGGCATTTTTATTAATATTTTTTCTTTATTTTAGCAACTATTACTGGTGCTAAAAGGGTTGTTAAAACAACAACTACCCATAAATTTCCTGTTAAGAAATTATAGGATTTAAGCAAATCAGTAAAGCTGCCACCTTCACTTAAAATCATAGATAAATCGAACAGATTGGTCAGTATAAACCATATAGCACCAATTATAAAATAATCACGCTTTTTACAATTCTTTATCCTTGGGATTAATAAAAAGGCTACTCCAAAAATACAGATACTTAAAATAATTCCACTTAATGGTAACGAAATTACTCCTAAATTATTAAGTATATTTTCTCTTAATCCACCATTTAAAATTGCTAAGGGAATTATTAATATCCAGACTATAATGGCTGATAAATATTTTTTCATTTACTATTCCTCACCATTAACAGCCTGCTTTAAGCCAGAATTTCAGTTGTTTTATTATCTACAACCTTGATTTTATCATCACAGAAAAGTGCTACAGCCTGTGGCAATATATGCCATTCAGCCTGCTCCATTACTCTTTTCTGTAGGATTTCTGGTGTATCACCATTATGTATTTCAACAGCCTTTTGAAGAATAATAGGACCACCATCGCAAATTTCGTTTACAAAATGAGCTGTTGCACCTGTTACCTTTACACCACGAGCTAATGCTTCTTCGTGTACTCTTAGTCCATAAAAGCCCTCGCCACAGAATGATGGAATAAGTGATGGATGGATATTTATTATTCTGTTTTCAAACGCTTTGATTACGTCTGCACCTAAAATTGTCATAAAGCCAGCTAAAACTATAAGGTCAGCGTTTTTACTGTTAAGCAAAGCTACAAGTGCGTTGTCGTAATCACTTTGTGAATTATAATCCTTGCGTCTGATTACAGCTGTGTCTATATCGTTATTTTTTGCACGCTCAAGAGCGTAAGCATTTGGGTTGCTTGAAATTACGCAGGTTATTTTACCGTTAGGAATTTTGCCTGCAAGCTGTGCATCAATCAGTGCCTGTAGGTTTGTGCCACCACCAGATACCAATACAACTATATTTTTCAATTTCTTTACCCCCTGTTAAAGCTTATTCAAAAATTACTTCCTTGTCGCCTTCAACAACCTCACCAAGAACAAAAGCGTTTTCGCCTGCTTCTTTCAGTACGCTTAGTGCTGTATCAACATCTTCCTTATTGATAGCAATAATCATACCAACACCCATATTGAATGTGTTGTACATATCATGCTCAGAGATATTACCCTCTCTCTGGATAATATTGAAAATTGGTAGTACAGGTACAGCTGACTTTGTGATTTTAGCAGACATACCGTCCTTTAGCATTCTTGGAATATTCTCGTAGAAGCCACCACCAGTAATATGAGATACAGCCTTAACCTCGCACTTTTCGATAAGAGCAAGAAGTGGCTTTACATAGATTTTTGTAGGTGTTAGAAGTGTTTCACCTAGTGGCTTGTCAAGCTCATCATATGTCTTATTAATTGTTGTTTCGTCAATGCCGAATACCTTTCTTACAAGTGAGAAACCGTTTGAGTGTACACCTGAAGATGGTAGACCGATTAGAACATCGCCAGCCTGTAGCTTTTCACCGTCTATAATATTCTTTCTGTCTACAATACCTACAGAGAAGCCTGCAAGGTCGTACTCGTCAATTGGATAGAAGCCAGGCATTTCTGCTGTTTCGCCACCTACTAATGCACAGCCAGCCTGAACACAGCCCTCAGCTACACCAGAAACGATTTCTGCAACCTTTTCTGATACATTCTTACCAAGTGCCATATAGTCAAGGAAGAACAATGGCTTTGCACCACCACAAACTACATCGTTAACACACATAGCAACGCAGTCGATACCGATTGTATCGTGCTTATCAAGCAAGAAAGCAAGCTTAAGCTTTGTGCCTACACCGTCTGTACCTGATACAAGTACAGGCTCTTCCATGCCTGTAAGGTTTGGTAAAAAGCAACCACCAAAACCACCAATGCCAGAAATAACACCGTCAATCTTAGTTTTTGCTATGTGCTTCTTCATTAGTTCTACTGATTTATAGCCAGCTGTAACGTCTACGCCAGCCTCTTTATAACTTTCGCTAAAGCTTTTCATAAAAGTTAATCCTCCAACTTAATAATCTATTTTTATAAATTTATAACAAAATTATAGCCTATTGATTATAGTTCAGCTACCTTGCTTTGTAGTGCTTCGTTTTTAGCTAGCACGCCTGCTTCCATATCTGCCTTTAACTGAACCAGCTTATCTGCAAGAGAGTCATCTGACAATGCAAGAATCTGCACAGCCAACAGTGCTGCGTTATCAGCACCATCAATTGCTACTGTTGCAACAGGAATACCCTTTGGCATTTGTACTGTAGCAAGTAAAGCGTCAAGACCATCTAGTGTAGATGATTTTACAGGGATTCCGATTACAGGAATAGTTGTGTGAGCTGCAAGTACACCAGCAAGGTGTGCAGCCTTGCCAGCAGCGGCAATAATTACACCAAAGCCATTTTCTTTTGCATTTGAAGAAAACTCAGCTGCCTGTGTTGGAGTACGGTGTGCAGACATTACCTTAACCTCTACTGGTACACCATATTCCTTTAGTGTTTTTACAGCACCTGAAACTACAGGAAAATCGCTGTCACTACCCATAATAACTGCTACTTTTTTCATTAAAAACATCCTTTCGTATTTAAAGTATTTTGCTACTGCTTATCTAGCTGAAGCAAATACTTATTGGTATTTTTATTTACCTGACAGATACTAAAGCAAAACTAAAAGGCTGCGGTTATACACCACAGCCTATTGTTACCTTTTGCAACTGCACGCAAGTACCCCGTTGGCTGGAAACATATTACCTGTTTTGCAAATAATATATGCCATTTTGGGACCTCCGTAAGTAAAATATTTACTTATATTTTATTGCATTTTGAGTATAATTTCAACCATTTTTCAAATTTTTGTATTAAAAAAATCATTTATAAAAATTTTGATATTTTAAAACAATACCTGTTGAGATTTTTGGTTAAAATGTCCATATTATTTAATTTGTATTACTTGCTTGCAACATCGTCAGTATGGAAAACTTCCTTAGCTGATGCAGCAAGACCTGCAAGTGACTGAATTTCTGATGGAATAATAATCTTTGTTGCTTTACCGTCAGCAGCTTTCTGGAATGCCTCAAGACTCTTAAGAGCAATAACCTTATCACTTGGAGCTGCCTCGTTAAGCATTTTAAGAGCATCAGCGTAAGCCATCTGTACGCTTCTGATAGCCTCAGCTTCACCCTGTGCCTCACGGATTTTTCTTTCTTTGATAGCGTCAGCCTGTAGAATTGCAGACTGCTTGTGACCCTCAGCAACAAGGATTTCACTTTCTCTCTGACCTTCAGCGTCAAGAATTCTTGCTCTTCTTTCACGCTCTGCCTTCATCTGCTTTTCCATAGCTTCCTGAATTTCTCTTGGTGGAAGAATGTTCTTTAGCTCAACACGGTTAACCTTGATACCCCAAGCGTCTGTTGCTTCGTCAAGGATTACACGGATTTTAGAGTTGATAACCTCTCTTGATGTTAGAGTGTGGTCAAACTCAAGCTCACCGATGATGTTTCTTAGTGTTGTAGCTGATAGATTCTCGATAGCTGAAATTGGGTTATCTACACCATATGTATATAGCTTAGGATCTGTGATCTGGAAATATACAACTGTGTCGATCTGCATTGTTACGTTATCCTTTGTGATAACTGGCTGTGGTGGGAAGTCAACAACCTGCTCCTTTAGTGTTACCCTTTTTGAGATTCTGTCGATAAAAGGTATCTTTAGGTGCAAGCCTGTACCCCATGACTGATAATATGCACCCAGACGCTCTACAACATATGAATGAGCCTGTGGTACAACCTTTACGTTCTTAACCAATATCAATATTACTATGATTGCAATAATGACAACAACTAGAAAAATACCATCCATTTTTCTTTTCTCCTCTTTAAAATTAATTTATTTAATATGCATTTTGCATATTATACCATAGTTGTTTGTGATACCTGTACAGGTGTTACTATCATTTTTACACCTTCGATTTTATTTACTATTACCTTAGTACCGACTGGTAATAGCTGACCTGTTGAAGATCTCGCTGTCCAAACTGAGCCGTCTACCTTTATCTGACCAACTGCTTCGTTATTATCTATATCCACAATAACCTCGGCAATCTTACCAATGTAACGGTCACTGTTCGTTGGGGTATCCCCTGTGCTTTTCTTTATTTTTTTTGCAAGTGGTCGTGTAATAAGCAAGCATATTGCAGAAACTATTGTAAAAGTTGCCAACTGTATTACCATATTGTCTGTAAAAACAGAGACAATAGCTGTTACACCTGCACCAACAGCAAACCATATTGACAATAACTGTACTGATACAGCCTCAATAACAATTGCTATTACTGCAATTACAATCCACATAAGTGCAAAGCCTGAAATTGCCATAAAAAAACCTCTCCTTTCTATTCTGTAACTCAATTTCTTTTGAGCTTATTAATACAATATCACATAAAAGCACGCTAGTCAACATACAAATTTGTAATCGTTTTATTAATAATCTTTTAAGAAAAATTAACTTTATTCATAAAAATCAGATTATAAATATGAACAATTTATGAACACAAACACAACATTTATAACATATATATTATAAAAAAGAAAAGGAGATTACATAACTATGGAAATAAAGCTTATTGCCAGCGTTTTGCTTGGTGCTACGGCATTTTTTGCGATTTTATACGGAATTAAAAAGAGCAAACAGCCTTTAAAAAGAGGTGTTTCAAGTGTTATGTCGGGATTAATAGCATTAACAGGTGTAAATATAGCTGGAATATTTACAGGTGTATATATACCTGTAAGTACACTTAGTATTTGTATAAGTGCTGTTGGTGGTATTCCTGCTGTAAGTGCTATGCTGATTATTGATACCTTTATAAAATAGTATTAGTAATTCTTATAAAAAAACAACATATAAATTTTACTAAAAAATAAAATCTTCTGTATTAAGCTCTGCAGACGATATAACATCAATTGCAGATTGCTTATCACCAGTCATCAAAGCAACAATAGCCTGGTATACAACATCTGTATTATTGTAAAATACATTTCTTACCAAGCTGGCTTGCTCGGTATTAGGCGTATACATATTAATTTTTAATAGCAGGTTGTCAGCATCGTTTACAGTACATTCAACATAGGTTTTATTATTTTTACTGCGTAGCTTAACGTGATTTTCTTGCTTTATATCGTATTGTCTAAGATAATTCTTGTAATTTTTTAATGTATTTTCTTTTATTGAAGGTGGTAATTCATCTGACAAATTAGAAACAATATATCTTCCTGAATCAGCCAAAACATACGCACCATTTTCTGTGTCTGATTTTATTACCTGACCATTCTCTATAAGCTCACCAAAGCTTTGAGATGCTTCAAAATAATTTGCAGAGCCACATTTTTGAAGCACACCACATATAAAATCAGGTGTTACGGGTTCTTCAGTTTTGTACATTAAATAGCACAATAGTATTTTTATCTGCTCAGGGTCGTGTAGTCCTCCAGGGGCTAATCCAGAGTTATTATATAAAATTTCAAACGACATAGGCTACACCTCTTTGTAATTTATATAGTTAAATTATATCACATTATAATCAATTTAGCTACTATTTAAGGTTATTTTTAATAAACTTATCTTTGCATATTAGCACAGTATTTATTTTGTATTTGTGGGTATATTTTAATCCTTTTATTTAGGTATATATATTGAAATAAATAAAAGCATATGATATTATCTGTATTATTAAAGCTGTAAATTATAAAATAAAGGATGATGAATATGTTGTTAAAGAATTGTATTTACTTTATAGGAATACTATTTTTCTTATTTTCTATACCTACGCTTATATACACTATAAAAAACAAGGTTAAAAAAAACTGTAAGAGTATAGTTTTAGTTGATATCATTTGCATAGTATATTTAGTTATGGCTTTTTATCTGCCAAATATTTTGTATCTCGAATTCGGTTTAGAAATGCTCTTTATATACTTATTTGAATTTTTAGCAGGAATATTATACATAATTTCTATTATTATCAATTTAACAAAAATCAAAAAATTACAGGAAAATCCTGAAATACAGTCAAAGCAAAAGAAAGTTAAAATAGCAATTGTTGCAGTTTTAATATTACCTGCATTACTACTTTCTACCAATATTTTAAGATATATATATTTATTTAATAACAGCGAACTGATATTAGTTTATAGCTCTGCCGGAAATGGCGGTATTGGAGATTACGAAACCTTTGCATATGCTATCGGAGAAAATTCCTGTGTACAGTTTGATTTAGGAATAGACATTGACGGTTATCGTTTAAAGGAATTTTTACCTGACAATGCAACTGAGATAAAAAATATCGAAGAGCTTAAAGATTACAAAATAGAATTTAACACAGACTTTCCTGACAATAGTATTTCAGTATATAAGAATAATGAATTAATTTGTACTGCAAATAATAAATCTAATTATTTTAATATAGATTTTGAACGAGGCTTTTATATAAATCATAATTAAATAAAAATAAATATATCTTATAAAGACATAATAAAACAAAGTACAAAGTAGTATTACTGTCACATCAATCGCACAAAAAGCAAAACAGACAAATGTAGATGTACAAAACATTTACATTTGCCTGTTTTTTTATTAATCAGAAAATCAGCTAAGCAATTTTCTTGTCATAAAGGTTATATCTATAAGTGTAACCTCACCGTCAGAATCTATATCTGCTGAGAATGTTTGATTTCTATTAAATTGTGTTGTGCCAATAAGGTAACGCTTTAGATAGGTTAAATCCTTTAGTCCAATTTCGCTGTCGTTATCAATATCATATTTTGCTACTCCATCATCTGACGAAGTTAATGCTTTTATTACAAAGTTTGAACCAATATCATCATCTAGCTTTTCACGGTAAAAATCTGAAAGATTATGCATTTGATTTTTATGTTTAATGTAGCTTGCGTTTTTATCAACATCAGGCTTAAACACCAGCTTTCCACTTGTAGTTGTAAGCCATTCATCACAACCGAATTCACTGGCAACATTTGAAGCTGTACCATCAACAGTAACACCTATAGCTCCCTTACCATAAGGCAGTGTATAGTTTGTATCAACTGTTCTATAGCCTGCGTAATCTATTACACCACTTGCAAGTTCAATCCACTGGATTTCGTCATTTACAGGTACACCTGCACTGTCAAGTGGAATAAAATAAACAGTATAATCAGCACCAACAGCCATAGATTCAAACATTACACCGTCAAGACTGCCATACTGCTCGCTAAAATCAAATTTATTAATATATGTCAAATGCTGAACTGGTGTTTTTTTACCATTTGTTGTTACTGTTAAATTAAAATCATAGGTTGAGCCAAATGTTTCTACCTGATAAAGCTTGGTATTATCCTCTATTCGCTGAACCTCTGTTATAGCAAAAGGTTCGCTAAGCTCTTCACCAAACAAATATGGG
>JAXJJE010000351.1:0-9219 GCA_036298405.1 Acutalibacteraceae bacterium | reverse complement strand
TATTTCTTTCGGTATGCATACCATAAAGTATAAAAAAACATACCGTTGCGTGCATTAGCAAAAGAAAATTCAGCAAGAAATTATCTGCTATATTTACAACAGCTGTAAATAAGGTGGAAAGCAAAAACAACACCAACCACCTTACGTGCATTATCTGGTTAAATCTTTTAGGCATTACGTAATAATGGTATATAAGTATAAAAGCCCAGATAAGACTAAGATATTTTATACCATGACCTATAGGCTCTACAAAGAAAAACGAGCCTAAATACATTGAGCATAAATATACAATTCTGAATACTGATATATTCAAAAGCACATTGGTTTTAGAATTCTTTTTTATTTTAGCCATAGCTCACCGTCAGCTTAATACACTGCCTACAGTTTTAAACATAACCTTAATATCATAAAAAGCATTAAATTCCTTGTAATAATCAAGGTTAAGCTTCATTTTTTCTGGTAGGATAATTTCCATATAGTTTTTATCAACCAGCTCTGGGTCAGTAAAAAATTCGTCGTTATCCTTGTATGTAATACTAGCCATAGATGTAATGCCTGCTGGTGTAAGCAACGTAGCATACATTTGTGGTGTGTACATATTTACATATTTTTCAACCTCTGGTCGTGTGCCTACAAAGCTCATATCACCCATAAAAACATTAAACACCTGTGGTAGCTCGTCAAGACGGCATTTTCTTAGCTTTTCTCCTAGCTTTGTTACTCGCTTATCGTTAGCCTCGGTAATTAATCCACCAAGCTGTTCTGCATTTTCTACCATAGTACGGAACTTCCATATTTTAAATTTTTTACCATAGGTAGTTATTCTTGTTTGCTTAAATAAAACAGGGCCCTTTGAGTCACACTTAACAAGCACTGCTATTATAGCCATTGGTAGTAACAGAATAAAAATTAATATTGCAGAGATAATTATATCTAATAGCCTTTTTATAACAAGCGAAGCCTTTTTTCGGCTTAGTATATCGTAATATTCCTTAACTTCATCTGTACGCATATAGTCGGGTAGCTTTTCCCAATCGCACAATATCATAGATAAACCCCTTTTCTGTGCAATAATAAAAATAACTATTCGTCTAATTATATAACAATATTAGGTTTATTTCAATTTACAATATTTTAACAATTTTGGTGCTTTTAAAAAATATAATATATAAGTTACACAAAAAACAGCAGACAAAGCGATTAATACATTGCCTGCTGTTTTATACTAATACTTATTTAAACACTAGACAACTTGTCGGCATAATTTACTCAGCACTTCGTCCTTCTCCTTGACAAGCGTCAGCTTGCCTACGTCGTCGTTCTCGTCCTGAGTAAATTCTGCTCGACAATCTATTCCACCGTTTAAACAGGTATTAGTATTATTTTTATAAAAATTATCTTGTTCTGCACCTAATTATTACTGTGTATCATTGCATTAAAGGCTTCTCTTATATTCCTTACCCCTACCAGCTCTATATCCTTTGGTAGCTCGTTATATTTGATGTTTTTAAGGTTTTGGTAAGGGATTATTATTTTGGTAAAGCCAAGCCTTATAGACTCCGAAATTCTAAGCTGAGCCTGCGAAACACCTCTTATTTCACCTGCTAAGCCAATTTCACCAAAGGCAATTGCATTTTCTAGTATAGCAACATCCTTTAAACTACTTATCAAAGACATTGCAACGGCTAAATCTACAGCAGGCTCATCAAGTCGCAAGCCTCCTACTACATTTATATAAGAATCGGCATTAGAAAAGAAAAATCCTGCTCGCTTTTCCAGCACAGCTAAAATAAGATTCATTCTGTTGTAATCAAAGCCAGTTGACATTCTGCGAGGATTGCCAAAGCCTGTGGTTGTTACCAAGCCTTGAATTTCTGCAAGTATGGGTCTTGTACCCTCTATAGCACACGCTACGCACGTGCCTGATACATTTTTAGGTCTGCCCGAAAGCAACATCAACGACGGATTTTCTACCTCTGTAAGACCGTCATTTGTCATTTGGAACACGCCAATTTCGTTGGTGGAGCCATAACGATTTTTTACTGCTCTTAGTATTCTGTACGACATTTGCTTGTCGCCTTCAAAATGTAAGACTGCATCTACTATATGCTCAAGAACCTTTGGTCCTGCTATTGCTCCGTCTTTATTTACATGTCCGACTATCATTATAGGTATTTCAAGAGTTTTACCTACCTTCATAAGTAAATTTGTACATTCACGCACCTGAGTAACGCTACCAGGTGATGATGATAGCTGTGTTAAATTCATTGTCTGAATTGAATCTATCATAACCAAATCTGGCTTTTCGTTCTCTATTATCTGAATTACCATTTCTATATCAGTTTCTGTTATTACATATAACTGGTCACAATCAACACCAAGACGGTCTGCCCTAAGCTTAATCTGTCTTTTTGACTCTTCACCAGACACATATAGAATTTTTAAATCATTACCAAGCTTGTTACAAATCTGAAGTAATATTGTAGACTTACCAATACCAGGGTCACCACCCAAAAGCACCAGTGAGCCCTTTACTATTCCCCCACCTAATACCCTGTCAAGCTCATTAGAGCCTGTTTTATATCTTTCTTCGTTTTTAGTGTCTATGTCACGCATTGATACAGGAGTAGCACTTGATGAAAGCTTAACTGGTGTTACAGCTGATGTAACTGATGATTTTGCAGTGCTTTTAATTTCCTCTTGCATTGTATTCCATTGATTACAGCCCTGACACTTACCTACCCATTTTGAGGATTCCCAGCCACATTCAGAGCATACATATACACTTTTTATTTTTGTTGCCATAAAGTCACTTCCGTATAATTAAATAATAATCAATTTTTCTTTTTTTGAATATTTGCAGACACCTTAAGCATAAGCTTTTCAGGAGTAAATCTTAAAACAAATGTACCTAACTTCATAATATTACCTGGCACTATGCAAAGCTTGCCTTTTTCTGCTTTTTCTATAGCATATTTTGCTACACTGTAGCTATCTAATCCCGAAATTGCAAACCTAACATTTGCAACGCTGTTAAATTCGGTATCAACTGGCCCCGGACATAAAGCAGAAATTTTTACATTTGATTTTTTCTCCTTTAGTTCTTGATATATAGCCTGTGTTAGTCTGCGTACATAATTCTTTGTTGCATAATATGTGCTCATATAAGGTCCAGCCATATATGCAGCTGATGATGCCACATTTAATATAATACCACTGTCTCGTTCTACAAAATCCTTTAAAAATAGCTTGGTTAAAATATGGACTGCTGTTATATTGGTTTTTATCATTTCAAGCTCGGTGTCAAGGTTTGTGCTTAAAAAATCGCCACACAATCCAAAGCCTGCATTATTTATAAGAAAATCAATTTCTTTAGGGTTTACAGTATTATATAATCTTACGCAATTATCCTCCTGAGATAAATCTGCCTGTATAACCTCTACATTAACATTTTTTATGCTGTTTTTTATTTCGTTTAATCTATCTATTCTGCGTGCAACCAACACAAGGTCATAGCCTTTTTCTGCAAGAATATATGCCATATCCTTGCCTATTCCCGAGCTTGCACCCGTAATTAATGCTTTCATATTTTTACTCTCCTTGATTATTATAGAACCTAAGCTTTTCTTTTTCTAATTCACACAGCTTTAAAGCAACACTGTTTTCGTAATTATAGCCTATGATTTCGGTTGCAATTTGTTTTAGTTTGTCGTTTGCGTTTTTTACTGCATAGGCTCTGTCGGCAATCTGGAACATTGGTATATCATTTAACGAATCACCAAAAACAACCAGTTCGTCACAATTAAGTTGCTTTTTAAGCAGTCTTGCAGCGTTTGCCTTGCTTGCAGCTTTTGGCATAATTTCGCACCAATATTCTTCACGATAAATTTCTTGCTGAAAAACTATATTAAATTTATTTTCTCTATTCATAGCGTTATACACGGGATATAAATCGTTGTAGCTTTCGATAAAGGTTATATAAAATATATCACCACAAAATGAGTCTTCAAGGCTATTAACAGGAGTAAGCCTTTTATCGTTTGCACGGCTTGATAAATAATGCAAAAATCCACTACTTAGATTACCGTTATTATTCCAAAGTATTTTTTCCTGCCCATCTATAAGAGTGTAAACAAGTGGTGTAATACCAGATGCTTTAGTTATTGTAATTAAGCATTCGATTTCAGCCTTGGTAAACAGAGTTTTATGGATAAAATCATTCTTTTGAATATCATAAATAAAGCCACCATTATAAATAATAACTGGCAGTGATATATTTAATTTTTCAGTTATAGGATACGCCGAATTTTGCGACCTTGCTGTTGCATAGGTAAATAAACCACCGTTTTTTATAAAGGTATTTATAATACTTATATCAAGGCTAGTCAGCTTACTTTTTCTGTTAAGCAATGTACCATCTAAATCGGTTAAATATAATGTTTTCATTAAAACACACCTTTATTTATTAGTATGAATACATATTTTGTAGTATTATAAATAGTATAGCATTTAATAAAACCTCTGTCGAGTAGACAGAGGTTTTAAAATTCTAATTATTTCATAAAAAAGTTTACAATGCCTACTATAAAAAGAATTATAATAATCACTGGTAAAATATATGTAAGGTATAAACGCATCCATTCTTTAACCTGTAAGCCCTTACCAGCGTTAGCCTCGGTAACAAAGTTTTTCCAGCCCCAACCCTTTTTGCTTACACAGAATAAAACAAATACTAACGAACCAAGAGGAAGTAAAATATTGCTTACTAAGAAGTCCTCTAAATCCATAATGTTAGAGCCTGCACCAAAAGGAGTAACACCCTTTAGAACATTAAATCCAAGTATACAAGGTAGCGACAAAATAAACATTGCAAATCCATTTATTAAGCAAGCTTTCTTTTTGCTACAGTTGAACAGGTCTGTAAAGCAGGCAATTATATTCTCAAATACTGCAAGCACAGTAGATAACGCTGCAAAAGTCATAAACACAAAGAAAAGACTGCCCCATAGTCTACCCATACTCATATTATTAAAGATATTTGGAAGTGTTATAAATATAAGTGATGGTCCACTATCTGGCTGTACATTATGTGCAAAACAAGCAGGGAATATAATCAAACCAGATGTAACAGCTACAAATGTATCAAGCAAAGCTACATTAACAGATTCGCCTAACAAAGAACGTTCTTTGTCTATGTAGCTACCAAATATTGCCATTGAACCCATACCAAGACTTAAAGTGAAAAATGCTTGGTTCATAGCATTAACTATAACTGTTCCTATACCGATTTCTTTCAGCTTGTCCAGATTTGGCATAAGGTAAAATTTAAGACCCTCTGCACCACCAGGAGTAATTATACTATTAATAGCAAGAATAACCATAATAGCAAGCAAAGCAATCATCATAAATTTTGTTACTCTTTCAATACCCTTTTGCAAGCCAAAGGAGCAAACAAAAAAGCCTAAGCCAACTATTATACCCATAAAAATAATCATAGTAACTGGGTTAGACGAAACAACATCAAATGTACTTTCTACTTGCTTAGGTGTTAAGCCTGCTAAATCACCCTTTGCCATCAAAACAAAATAATTAAGCATCCACGCAGAAACTGTTGTATAAAACATCATAAGCAGATAGTTACCAGCCATTGCGGCATAACCATGCAAATGCCATTTACTATCATTAGGTGCTAAAGCGTCATAAAGCTTTACAGGACTTTTTTGGCTTGCTCTACCTAAAGAGAACTCCATTGTCATTATAGGAACACCAAACAAAATTAAAAACATTAAATAAAACAATACAAAAATTCCACCACCATTAGCACCTGCCATATACGGGAATTTCCATACATTACCTACACCAATAGCACAGCCTGCACTTAACAAAATAAAGCCAAGTCTGCTACCCAAGCGTTCACGGTTCATAAAATTTCACCTCTTAAATTTACTTACTATACTAATTTATGGTGATTATTAATCATTTGTTATAAATCAGTTAATAAATTATATCAAAAATATTACAGAAAAACAATAGAATTTAAAAATAAAAACAGATAGCATAAAAGCTACCTGTTTGAGCAGTTAATATTAATCAAGGCTTCTGATTTCTTCTTGCACGACGTACATTAACCTCTGTACCACGCTTTAGATCAGAAAACTTTTCTTCGCTTGTTTGCTTAAACTTAGACATAAGATCCTCAAAGCTTGCATTTTCGTTCTTACGTGAGCTTTGCCACTCGAAATTACCAGGACCTGTTACTGGTGGTGCAGGCTGACGATTACGATTATCAAAACGCTTGTTTCCTCGAGAATTTCTGTTATCTCTATTATCTCTGCTACGCTCACCGTCACGCTCTTTGCGATCTCGTCTGTCGCTTCTTTCGTTTTTATTAGGATTATCCATGGCTTTTTTTATAGAAAGGCTAATCTTACCGTTTTCGGCTATATTAAGCACCTTTACCTTTACAATCTGACCCTCTGTTAAATGATCAGCAATTTTATTTACATAGGTTGGTGCTACCTCAGAAATATGTACCATACCCGACTTACCATCTGGCAAATCCACAAACGCACCAAAATCTGTAATTCCTGTTACTTTACCTTCTAAAATGTTTCCAACTTCAACTGCCATTAAAATAATGTCCCCCTAAAAAATATATAGATTAAGCAAAAATGCTTATTATTCACCGGATATATTTATAAAAATTCGTTCGTCTTTGTAAGCGTAATCAAGATCTTCTCTTGCTGTTTTTTCTATATATGCCGCATTTTCATTTTTGTTTGAATTTAATATATCTGTAATTTCTTCATTTTTAACTTCTTCAATAATAATCTGATTATTTATCTCTTCAAGCTCTGCTGTTTTTTTGTTTATGTTTATATTCTGCGATATCAAGCACACAACAGCATATACCACCAAAACGACTGTAACAGAATAAATTATTGCATCATTGCGTTTAATTTCAAATTTGAATTTATTCTTTCTCTTTTTTTGTGCTGTCGTTGATACTACATCAACCTCTTTAAGCTTCATTGCATTACCTCTTTTTAAAAGCTTTAGTACATCTAAATACACTTTTTAATATTATACAATAATCATCACCGTTTTTGCAAGAAGTTTCTTTATTGTTTTTAAATAATGGTATTTTCAACAATATACCTTTATGAGTGTTATTCAATATTGTTGATATCGCATTAAACAACAATTTAATAAGCAGTAATAGCTTATTAATAATATAATACAACCCCTTAAACAGCTTACCAGTAAATAATCCCACAGTATATCTAAAAGCTAAAAATCCTAAAAGCTCTGCTAATAGAATAAAAGAGCGTACATCGCCATTATTAAAGCATAACGCAAAGCAAAAGGATACAAATGCTGCAGTTGACATAAATAGAATATCCTGTATAAATACACCTGAATTCGTATTAAAGCCTATATATCTTAAAAATCTGAAAACCTCGTTTATTACTGCGATAATAACACCACATAAAATCGCCATTAAAAATACATTAATTTGGTCTGAAACAAAAAACTGCATAATCTACACCCTATTTAAACAGCTTATTAAAAAATCCACTGCTTTGCTTATTCTGTGTATAAATTATAGCTTCAATTTCACCGTCTATATCAACCTCATTGCTGTCTAAACTAAGCTTGCTTATATGTAGCCTTGCACCACGAAGGTTTATTTCTCCGTAATCTGTATACAAAACTACATACTGTTCGTCAAAGCTTCCCATATCCTTAACACCTGTAAAGGATATGGAAGAGCGATTTTCTATTATGATATTGTGTGGTAGCTTAGGCTTTTGCTTTTCTTCGTGCATATATTATACCCCCATATTTTTATAATACAATATATGCAGATTTGATTTTTATTATGATTTAACTTTAATATCGTTTATGATTACTCAATAACCTTGTACATCAGGCAGGCATCTTCTTTTTTAGCGTATTCATTTATCTGCAAAACCTCTGCCTTAAAAGGCTTTGCACCCATATGAATTTCTATTATATCGCCAACCTTTACTGCGTAAGAGGCTCTTTGTGGCTTACCATTTACAATAACTCTGTCTGCGTCACAGGCTTCATTGGCGATGGTTCTTCTTTTTATTATTCTTGATATTTTTAAATACTTGTCTAATCTCATAATTTATCTCCTCCTTTTAAAATTGAATTTGTATCATTAAAGCCATTGAATAAAGGCTGTTTTATCTGTACTGTTATATCCTGCATTGCTATAAAAATTCAAAGTTTTTTCGTTTTTTGAACCTGTAAGCAGCATCATTTTATAACAATTTTCATTTTCTGCAATATGCCTTGCATAATTCAAACATTCTGTTGCATAGCCTTTGCCACGATAATCTGAATGTGTAACAACATTTTCTACAAACGCATATGGTCTTACGTTTCTTGTTAAATTTGGAATAATTACACAAACACAGGATGATACTATTTTGCCATCAATTTCATTGACAATGATATGATGGCAAAATAGTATCATCCTGTGTAATAGTGTTCCATGTATCTTTTAAATACTGTGTGATTTCTGGAATGGTTTCTTCGTGTAAATGTAAATACAATTCTAATATTCTGTTTAGTTCATTTTTATATACTTCTCTGACCATTGCAACATCTCCACAAATGCATTTTTATTAATATAAAATTATAACCGACTTCCATAAGAAAGTCGGTTAAGTACCAAATAAAAATTACTTATTTACAGCTTCTTTAAAGTTTCTGCCAGCCTTGAATGCAGGAACCTTTGAAGCAGGAATTGTAATCTCTGTTTTTGTTCTTGGGTTTAAACCAACTCTTTCGTTACGCTGACGCTGTTCGAAAGTACCAAAGCCAACAAGCTGTACCTTTTCACCAGCTACAACAGCCTCTACGATTGAATCAAGTAGAGCTGTAACAGCCTTTTCTGCATCTTTCTTTGTCAAGTCACTTTTCTCTGCAACCTTTGCAATAAGTTCTGTCTTGTTCATAATTATTTTCCTCCAACAAAATTAATTATTAATTTGCTTAGCCTTTTCCCAAAGCTCATCTAAAGCTTCAAGAGAAGTCTCCTCAATTTTTATATTTTGTTCATTTGCAAGCTCTTCCATTTTAGAAAAACGAGAAATGAATTTTTCACAAGCATTGTATAGTGCTTTTTCTGCATCTGTTTTTACAAATCTTGATACATTAACAGCAGAAAAAAGTACATCGCCTAGC
>JAXJJE010000350.1:0-15729 GCA_036298405.1 Acutalibacteraceae bacterium | reverse complement strand
TACAAACTCAGCAGGTAAATCGCCCTTACCCAGTGCGGCAATACCACCTACACCATAAGGTATACCATACTCCTTAAACTTTTTGCATAGATTTTCTACAACACCATTTGTAAGCAGCTCAAACATAAATGTCAGGTCATAGCCTAAATGCATATCATTCAAGCCTATATGTACTTCATCAATACCCTTTACAGACAAAATCTCGTCAATATTTTCTACTGCCTGAGGTGTTTCAAAAAGCAAATCTGTTTTCACCCTGCCATCTACAAGCTCCACAAAGGTTTTAACCTCCTGTGCTGTTTTAAAATATGGCAGCATAATTATATCAGCACCATCGTTAATAATTCTGTCTATTTCTTCTTTTGAGCCTTCAAAAATAGGGTTACACCTAACCAAAAGCTCAGCATTTTTTAAAGAGCCTTTAATCTTTGCAACATCCTCCATTGAATGTCGTGAAATTACAGTATCTAAATGTCCTTGTCTTTCATCCTTGCCGTTTATCTCAAGATCAAGAAAAACCCTGTCTACCCCAAGCTCGTCAATCACAGACGCAAGCTCAGGCTTATTTGTTATGTACATCAATTTTAAAGCCACAAGCCATACCCTCCAAATATATAAACATACAAATATAACAATACATCGTAAGTATACCATACAAACAACAGTAAAATCAAGGATTTTCCGAAATCGCCAATCATTATCCGTTTTTCTTCTCAACATTATATACAGCCTGTTTATGCTCTATGCTTTTACTTTAATCACCACTTTTATCTTAAATTTGACTTTTCTATTTTACAAATCACTACACATAGGGTATAATTAGTTTATATTCTTAGAAAGGACTGACAATAGCTATGAATAAATATTGGAGTCAATTTAAAAGTGGTACAGATATAAGAGGCGTGGCCAGTGAAGGCGTTGAGGGTCAGGAAGTAAACCTAACCGATGACGCTGTTAGTGCTATTACAAAGGGCTTTGTAAAATGGTTGTGCAACAAAACTGGTAAAGCAAGCAACACCTTAACAGTTGCTGTAGGTAGAGACAGCCGTATTTCTGGCCCAAGAATTATTTCTACAGTTGAAAAAACACTTATGCTTTATGGTATAAAGGTACTTAACTGTGGACTTGCTTCTACACCATCTATGTTTATGACAACAGTTGACCTTAACTGTGATGGTTCAATTCAGATTACAGCAAGTCATCACCCATTTAACCGTAACGGCTTAAAATTCTTTACAGTTGATGGTGGTCTTGAATCAGAGGACATTACTGCACTGCTTGAAAATGCAGAAAACGAAAGCTTTGCAAAAGAGTGCGAGGGTGGCACTACTGTTGCTACTGATTATATGTCACAATACTGTGAGCATTTAAAGGATATGATTTGCAAGGGTGTTAACAGCGAAAATTACAGCAAGCCACTTGAGGGCTTTAAAATTGTTGTAGATGCTGGTAACGGTGCCGGTGGCTTCTATGCAGAAAAGGTACTTGCTCCACTGGGTGCAGACACAACAGGCAGCCAGTTCTTAGAGCCAGATGGTATGTTCCCTAACCATGTTCCAAACCCAGAGGACGCTACAGCAATGAGCTTTATCAGCAAGGCGGTTCTTGATAATAATGCAGACCTTGGCGTAATTTTCGACACTGACGTTGATAGAGGTGGTGCTGTAGATAGCACTGGTAACGAGATTAATCGTAACAGACTTGTAGCTGTAGCCTCTGCAATTGCACTGGAGGACTGTGAGGGTGCAACAGTTGTAACAGACTCTACAACCTCAGCAGGCTTAAAAACATTTATAGAGGAAGACCTTAAGGGTAAGCACCATCGCTTTAAGCGTGGCTATAAAAATGTTATCAACGAGGCTATCAGACTAAATAACGAGGGTATCGACTGCCCACTTGCTATCGAAACCTCTGGTCACGCTGCTATGAGAGAGAATTACTTCCTTGACGACGGTGCATATCTATGTACAAAAATCATCATCAAAATGGCTCAGCTTAGAAAAGAGGGTAAGGATATTGCAAGCCTTACAGCTACACTTAAAGAGCCTGTAGAGAGCAGAGAGGTTCGTTTTAAGATTACAGACGCTGACTTTAAAGCTACTGGCAACCGTATTATCAAAGAGCTTGAGGAATACGCAACAGCACAGGAGGGCTGGACTGTTGCAGACGACAGCCGTGAGGGTGTGCGTGTATCATTCGGCAAAAACGACGGTAACGGCTGGTTCTTGTTAAGACTAAGCGTACACGACCCTATTATGCCTTTAAACATCGAAAGTGACTCTGAGGGTGGCGTAGAGATTATTCTTAATAAGCTTATGAACTTCCTGAAAAGCTGTAACGGCTTAGATATTTAATTTTAATTAACAAAAACAAAACTCATTGACTCCGATTTTTCATAAAGAGTCAATGAGTTTTTTTATTTTAACCACTATCTTTTAATTTCATACTAAGCTCTAAAAAGCAGACAAGAATATACCGTAAAAAAAATCCACCTCTTGATAGAGCTTTGTATTATTCAGCACGCACTATAAAGCTGAAAATAATATTTCCGTCAGAATATTTTGCACTATACTTAAATTTATGCAAATCAAAAATATTTTTCACAACAGCCAAGCCTAATCCGTGACCATCTGCCTTATCCTTTTCTGTAGTACGGTAATATGGCTTCCACATATCCTTAAGCTCTTGCTTAGTAACAGCTCTGTATGGATTTTGTACCGTAAACTCATTATTTTTTAAGCTTACTGAAATCTTGCTTAAATCGGTAGAATATTTCACAGCGTTATCTATCAGATTTTCAACTGCCATTCTCATAAGCTTTTTATCAGCCTCTATGTAAAAATCATTTTCACAATCAAGCTGAGCCTCATCAAGATTATAATATTCAGCAATCTCCTTTACCAGTGATGAAAGCTCAAATTTTTCTATATTCAATGTGAAATTGTCTGAATCAAGCTTTGAATAATCCAGCATTTTACAAACCATCTCGTTCATAGAAACAGTCTGCTCCTTAATAACCTGTGCATAATGCTCTCGCTTTTCTGTGTTTACATTTTCTGCTAGGTTTTCGGAATATCCACCTATAATAAACAATGGTGTTTTAAGCTGATGTGCCATTGAGTTGGTTACTGTGCGTAGTCTGTTTTCCTGCTCGATTTGCTTTTTAAGGTTTCTCCACATTACAACACCTAATATAATACCTGTAATCACAAACAGCAACATTATATAAAGATTCATCATTATTATATCTTTCTTACAGCTTTCAAGCACATTTATTTTTTGTGCAAAGGTTGCTGTACATATATATTGCTCATCTTTATAAAACTCTTCTGTATTTACAAAGATAAATTCAAACCAGTCTGTATAATAAATTGACGCACCAGAAAAATCTAATCCGAACTCATCAAAGCCTACTGTATATTCAATCAGATTCTCTCTATTATACTCACCTAAGAAAAACTCTTCTTCGATATATTCTTTTGCGATATATCTATCTTCACCATTTTCTACTTTATAGTAGTTAGCTGACTCATTATATGTAGGATTAAGCTCAAAGCTTTCTACCATTGCTATATTTTCGTATATATCTTCTGCAGTTTGTTTAACCTCTGTAACCTCAACTACCTTAGGTATAATTTCAGCGTCATCATCATAGTAAAAATATTCTGCACATAGCAACACATACTCTTTATCTTCTGCTAATAAATACTCTGATATTTTATTATATTGCTCGTCTGTCATAGATTCTCTGAAATTCTCGTAATCTATAATACCTATATGCTGGATTTCTTTATCATAATCTAAATGCAAAAAAGGTTGAGCGTTTTTTCTTTCTGCAATTACTTCTCCAGTTGTGTCATCGATTACAAACATATAAACATTATCGTCATATTCTAAATTCAAAAAGTAATTCAACGAATTCTTTTTCTGTACTGCATTAACCGTTGAACCAAGGTAGCCTTCGAAATTTCTTTCGGCTTCACTATACAGTGAAGCCTGCTCGTTGTGGTATATCATTATAGAAAAAGCCAGACACACCGATAAACTCAATAGAAAAAGTGCTATTGCTATTCCTGCAAAAAGCCTGCGTTTTTGTTTCTTCAATTTTTTATTCATATGTTATCCCCTATTCTGTATCCTCTTCTTATTACCGTTTTTATTAACCCACCATTTTCGCCAAGTGATTTTCGTAGATTTTTAATATGTGTATCAAGCAATCGTTCATTACTGCAACCATCATAACCCCACAAACGCATAATCAAAGTATCTCTAAGCACCACACAACCCTTATTTTCTAGCAAAGTTTTAAGTATAACAAATTCCTTTGCTGGCAGATTGAGTTCTTTACCGTTTGAAGTAACAATGCCATTATTAGGATTAAGTGATATCTCTCCTGCTGTAAGCAACGGCGAATGAACAAGACCCTTTGCACGCTTAATAAGTGCATTTACCTTGTTATAAAAAACAGGCAACGAAAAAGGCTTTACTATGTAATCATCACAGCCCAGTGCATATCCATTAAGAATATCAGCCTGATCACAGCGTGCAGTTATAAACATAATTGGTACATCACTATATCTTCTTACTTCTTTACAAATCTCAAAGCCGTCTAGCAGTGGTAGCATAACATCAAGCAACAGCATATCATACGAATTTTCATATGCCATTTCTACTCCCTTTTCTCCATCATCAGCAACATCAATTGATATTGTTTTATTGCTTTTGTCTGCAAAGTAATCGCATATCATTTCACTTATATTTTTGTCATCCTCAACCAGTAAAATTTTATACATTTTCTCACCTCCAAGGTTATATTAACACCCCAATGTGTAATTCATCTGTAGTTATTCTATAATAATTAAATTTTTTCTGCAATAATTATTGCAATGACTTTTTAACACTAAACTTCATTTAAAATCAGTAAAAGCATTTTAGCAGATTTTGTGCTGAACTAATACAGCCCCATAGTCAGGCTGTGAACTCATATAAAAAGCATAACGAAAAGAAATCCACTTGCTAGAAATGAAATAGGTATAACTTAACAAATAATAGCAAACAAAAACGACCTCTAAGGATCAGAGTTATATCTCTAATCCTTAGAGGTCAGTTTACATCAACAAATTTTCTATTATTCTAATGCTGTTACATTAGTTTTATTTTTTATCTCCATAGAATTGTTGTGCTGAATGTCATGTACTCTATTTTCGTTGTTTCTAATATCATCTACACCGTCAGATGACCAGAAAGGATAATCGGCTGATATATCCCAATACAATTTATATGCAACACCGTCAATACGCTTAACCTTAGCCTGTGTTTTAAGCTCCTTTACCTCTACTATATCACCAAATGATACTGTATCGGTGTGAACCTTATCGCCATACAAAGAAACATCACCCTGCTTTACCATAGCTTTTGCTTCTTTTATAGCTGATTCAATTTTTTTCATATCATCCAGTGCTTCTTCTACTGTAGTATTAGTTTGCATCTTGTCTAAACCTGCTGAAAAGCTAGCACAGCCACTAAGCAACAATACGCCTGTCATACACATTGATAATAATAACTTTTTACTCTTACTTGCCATAAAAATTTCTCCTTAAATCGTACAATTTACTTAACCCACATTATTCTATATTTGTTCTACATCATACATTGAATAATAATTTTTTTCAAGAGGTTTCTTAAAAAAACACATTTTTTCTGTTAAAGGCACAAAAAAGCTTACGCCTTAGCGTAAGCTTTTGGGAAATCCGATAAATATATATTGATTAAACTCTTATTAAACCTGAATTCTGCTTCACTAGGTTGTACAGTTATAAACTGCACAACCACGGAATACAGAATATATAATGAGGTATTTTAAAGAGGTCGTACGCTGTATTTACTTTACACTTATTATTATAATGATTTTTTCTGCAAAGTCTTACACAAAATTACTATTTTTTTGCATTAAAGTATCGCGTTATTATGTTAAAGCGTTAAACAGTGTTCTTCACTATTTTATAAAATTAAAAACGTTGATATATTCATTCATATTAATAAATTTCTGATAGAAAAGCTTATCAATATCAAGCTCTATAATCAGCTTATTTTTATTAATACTATTAACCACAGTCTCTAGCTGTCTCTTTGAGTCAACAGAAAAACCATTATAGCTATAATATGCCAGTGTAATATGTGGTGTAAAAGGATAAGGCAATGCTTTTATATCATCAACATAGCTATATAGCTTTATCAGCTTTATATATTCTGCGTTATTAATCGGTTTTAATCCAAGCACAAGGCTGGTATTAACCATATTAAAAGCACAGGTGCTCTCCATTTTTATAGTTTGCTTCATCAATGGTTCTTCTTTTAATTTTTTCAGCAAGGCAATTTCATTATTAAAGCTATCTATTGCAGTATCAGATAATTGCATTGCGTTGCTTAAATCGTGCAGGGTCATATGGAAGGTATCCTCACATAATCTCTCACAAAAGCAATCAGGTGCACACTCGTAAAGCTTTTCTCTATAATCCAGTAAAGCTTCTTTTGCTGAATCATCCAGATCAAATACAACTGTATCTCCAAAAAACGGCTTTAATTTGTTATTTGTGTCAACCTTATTTTTTAACGAAGGATTCACCTCAAAATCACCATCACCCAGATTAAGCACTGGATTTTGAAAGGAATTAATTCTATCTAAGAACTCATTATAGCTTTCCATTTTGAACACCTCATTTATTCTATAAAATTCAAACGGGCAGTAAGCTTTGTGCTTACCACCCGTTAGTTGTTTATAGGCTATAAAAATCTATTTAATTACAAAATTAAAGATTATAATAACGATCAAACTCTGCTGGGTGTGGAATTGCAGCTAGCTCACGGCACTCCTGACGCTTTGTTTTGATAAAGTTATTAATTAGCTCTTCTGGGAATACGCCACCAGCTGTTAGGTAGTCGTGGTCGCTTTCAAGAGCATCAAGAGCCTGCTCAAGAGATGTAGGAAGCTGTGTTAGCTTAGCCTTTTCCTCATCGCTTAGGTGGAATAGGTTCATATCGTATGGACCCCAACCATTCTCGTGTGGATCAATCTTATTCTTGATACCATCAAGACCTGCCATAAGAATAGCAGCATAGCAGAAGTATGGGTTACAAGTAGCATCTGGGTTACGAAGCTCGAATCTTCTTAGATTTGGAGCCTTAGCGTAAGCTGGAATACGAATAACAGCACTACGGTTAGATGTAGCATAACCAACTGTTACAGGAGCCTCAAAGCCAGGCACTAGTCTCTTAAATGAGTTTGTACTTGGGTTTGTAAGTGCACATAGAGATGCAATATGCTTTAACAAACCACCCATAAAGTAATGAGCCTCTTTACTTAGGTTTGAGTAACCGTTATCATCAGAGAATACAGGCTCACCGTCTTTTAGTAGTAGCATATGAACGTGCATACCGTTACCAGCCTCACCCATTACAGGCTTTGGCATTAAAGTAGCAGTTTTACCATACTTTCTAGCTACATTATGAATGATATATTTAATCATCATTGTAGCGTCAGCCATTTTTGACATTTCGCCAAGCTTTGGCTCAATTTCAAACTGACCAGCAGCACCAACCTCTGGGTGATGATAGTTAATAGCAATGCCTGCTTCTTCCATTAGCATACACATTTCGCTACGAGCCTCGTATGATACGTCAAATGGCTTAGCGATGTGATAGTTCTTCTGCTTTGGCACAACACAGCCAGCACCCTCAATAGCACTATTCCAATGTGCCTGCTGAGCGTCCATTGATACACCGATTGAGCTAGGGCTTACGTCCCAACCTACCTGATCGAACAAATAGAACTCAAACTCTGGTAGAATCATCATTGTATCAGCAATACCACAGTCTCTCATATACTGCTCTGCTGTAGCTACGATATTTCTTGGATACTGAGCAAGTGGACGGTTCTCTGGGTTATCAATAATCATTGCATTACCAGTCATTGATAATGTAGGAATCTCGCAGAATGGGTCAATAGCAGCACTGTCTGGATCTGGAATAAATACCATATCACTCTTTTCAACTACTGCGTAGCCATAGTTTGAAGCGTCAAAGCCGATACCGTTTTTCATTACCTCTTCTGAAAAATCCTTTGCAGGGATAGTAACATGACGGAACTGACCCTGAATGTCTACCATTTTAAAATCTACCATTTTTATGTCGTTTTCTTTAATAAACTCCATAACCTTCTGTACTTTTGTGTTCACTTTTGTATTCTCCTTTACTGTATGATTTTACAAATGTGCAAAAATTCACCATTACCAACAAAGTATATCACATATTTTATAAATTAACAATATAAATTTTGTATATTTTTGGGGGTTAGCTTTTACTAAATTTAACTTTGAAGGATACTATCCGTTTGGGCAAAAATGTAAAGTTCAATTCGCTTCTGACAAAAATAGCATAAAAAACACCTCACAAGACATATGGTCTTATAAGGTGTTTAATCAACAATTGTTGTATATATTTAATTATTCAGAAAAGCCTGACTCTACAAGCTTAACCAAGCCTTCAACAGCAGCTACTTCGTCGCTACCGTCAGCAAGAATCTTAATTGTTGTACCACCAACAATGCCAAGTGAAAGTACACCAAGTAAGCTCTTTGCGTTTACTCTTCTTTCGTCCTTCTCAACCCAGATTGAAGACTTAAACTCGTTAGCCTTCTGAATAAAGAATGTTGCAGGACGAGCGTGTAAACCTACCTGATTCTGAACCTCTACTTCTTTTACATACATAATAAATCCCTCGCACTCAATATAGATTTTACAATGGTAAATAATTGTTACTGATATTATAGCACAATAGAAAAAACCGTCAATAAAATAACGACAAGTTTAGATGTAATATCATTATTTTTTAAATAATCATATTTAATTTTGGTTATTTTGACTATTGATTTTTATAAATTTATCATCGTAAAATTCGTCTGCTCACCAACAAAGCTGTTATTTATAACTAAAAAAGTTTTTAATTAATCATATTACTGTGCAGTTTACCTATAACAGGGATTTTAAGATTGCTTGATTGTGTTATAAAATCATTTTTGCTTTTATACTATTTCTGTTTTAAAAATCAGATAAGATTTTTTAAGCAGATTTTTCGTCTGAAAAACAGCATAACAAACAATGCTGATATCTTACAAGAGCATATAACAACGTATCATAAAAAAATATGTCGAAAGAAGCCTTATTTTTTAAAGCTTAGTATTATGTCAGTGATAGTTTTTATTGCAAACAGAGACTTCGTATGATAAAATTAGGCTACAAATATTTAAGGATGTTGATAATATGGAACAATTTTTAGAGATTGGTAAAATAGTTGGAACTCACGCTTTAAAGGGTGAGCTAAGAGTAGACCCTTGGTGTGACTCTCCTCAATTTTTATGCAAATTCAAAGAGCTTTACCTTGACAAGGGCAACAAAAAGCTTGCTGTAAATTCACGACCACATAAAAATATCGCCATTGTAAAGGTTAAGGGCGTTGATACTATAGAAGAAGCCGATAAGCTAAAGGGTAAAATTCTATATATGAACAGAAAAGACGCAAAGCTTGGCGACGGCGAGTATTTTATTCAAGACCTTATGGGTATGGAGGTACTTGACGTAGATAACGGCACAAAATATGGTACACTTACCGAGGTTTTTAAAACCGGTGCAAATGATGTTTATCAGGTTACTGACAGCAATAAAAACAACTACCTTATCCCAGTTATAGATGAGGTTGTAATCTCTGTAAATCTTGAAGAAAACAAAGTACTTATAAGACCTTTAAAGGGGATTTTTGACGATGAGGATTGATATTATAACGCTCTTCCCCGAAATGTGCAGTGGTGTTTTAGGCGAAAGTATTATAGGCAGAGCTGTAAAAAGTGGTGCTGTCGAAATTGTATATCACCAGCTACGTGACTATGCCTACGACAAGCACAAGCGTGTAGACGATACTCCATATGGTGGAGGTATGGGAATGGTAATGAAAACCGAGCCTATAGCTCTCTGCTTTGAGGACATCTGCAACCAGCTTGGCAAAAAACCACACTTTATCTATATGTCACCAATAGGTGAGGTTTTAAAGCAGGATAAGGTAAAAAGAATGGCTACAGAGCACGAGAACATCTGCATATTATGTGGTCATTATGAGGGCGTAGACCAACGAGTGCTTGATTTGCTTGTAGACGAAGAAATCTCGATAGGTGACTATGTGCTTACAGGTGGTGAGCTACCTGCTATGGTGCTTACAGACGCTATATGCAGAATGTTACCTGGTGTACTTTCTAATGATGAATGCTTTACAGAAGAAAGTCACTATAACGGCTTACTTGAGTACCCTCAATATACAAAGCCTGCTTGCTGGAGAGATATGGAGGTTCCAGAGGTATTACTGTCGGGACACCACGCTAATGTAGATAAATGGCGACACAAGCAATCACTTATACGCACAAAAGCATATCGTCCTGATATGTTTGAACAATACGAGCTTACTCCACAGGATAAAAAGCTGTTAGAGGAGTAATGTCAATTCAAAGGTATGTAAAATGCTAGATAAATATATTGCTGATTATGTTAAGGGATTTACTTTTACACCAAGCGAGCATATCACAGTAGAGTTTTTAGATATAAAAGCAGATATAGCTGTTATGGAATACTTCGACGGTTTAAACGAAAACTAGGAGACTGTAGAAACTACAGTTACTCAAAACGAAATATACAAGCTGTTAGACCTGAAGGGAACACTCGATTTTTAATTCTGAACACCAACAACATTAAAAGCCGATGCATTAAGTTGCATCGGCTTTTTGTTATTATTATTCAATTACATTCTGTTACCACAGTTAGGACAGAATTTTGGTGTTGCACCATCTGCTGGTTCAAAGCCACACTGTGAGCACTTTGGCTTTGCAGCAGGAGCAGCTGGCATAGGACTGCCACACTCCATACAGAATTTACCATTATTCTGTGTACCACAGCTACATACCCAACCATTTGCACTTGGCTGTGGTGCTGGCTCTGGCTTTTGCTGACCACACTGCTGACAGAAGCGACCTGCGTTTTCTGCACCACAGCTACAGGTCCATGTATCTGCTGAAGGTGCTGTGCCTACAACTGCTTGTGGCTGTGCAGGCTGTTGTGGCTGTACAGGCTGTTGCTGCTGCATTGGTTGCTGATAGCCCTGCTGCTGATAGCCACCCTGCTGGAAGCCACCACGCTGCTGTTGATACTGTGGAGGCTGGTAATTCTGCTGTTGCTGTTGATAGCCCTGCATAATATTGCCACCCATATTCATACCCATTCCCATTCCTAAGAATGCGTTTGTAGCACCACCAGCGTTACTACCAGCTGCCTTTATACCCTCTGCAAGATTTGAAGCCATATAGCCAGCCTGAACATTAGGGTCAGCCATCATCATACCCTCTGTACGTTTACCTATAAGCTTTCTTGTATCATCGTCATAAGAGGCTGTGAAGGTTGTTGCAACAATCTCCATACCTCTTAGCTCTTTCCACTCGTCATCAAGTGCATCTGCAAGATACTTAGTCAGATTTCTTGTATTACCTCTTATCTGGCTAAAAGGAATACCATCGTTAGACATCTTACCTAGTGAATCCTCTAACGCTGTTAAAAATTCTCCATTAAACTGCTCTTTCAGCTCACCAAAATCAATAGTCTTATTAGCAAGAGCAGCACCCTTTGGAACAACCTCTGTAAAGAATTTAATAGGGTTAGTAATCTTAAATGAGTAATTACCTCTTGCTCTGATAAATACCTCGGCATTATACATTTGGTCAAAGTAGTTTATTGGGTTTGCTGTTCCATACTTAATGCCACGGATTTCTTGCATATTGATGTAATAAACTCTCTGCTCACGAGGAGTTGAACCACCAAATTTCCATCTTTCAAATACATCCTTGAAAGAATCGCCAAACTGACCACCAAATACAGATGGAGCAGTTGTATCGCTTACAGTAAAGTAACCAGGCTCACAAGAAGCACCTACAATCTTACCACCATCTACAACAATCATCATTGTACCTGGCCATACGTGAATAAGTGAACCATTGCTTACAAGGTTGCTTGTACCGTTTACATTTGTATTACGAGAGTCATTTGCACGTGTTCTTACACCTGGTGCAAATACCACTGTTTCTGTTAAAGTACTTGGTGGCTGTATGGATTCAAGATACTGATCCCCCAGGTTACCACCGATTGAATTTATGGCTGCTTTAATAATACCCATAATAAAATCTCTCCTTATATATCATAATTAATGTGACTTGTTGCCAGAAACCTCTTTTATTCTGTTAAAGTTCCATATAAGCACATTTTTTTGCTGTATACCAGTGCCACAGTATTCACAGAATTTGGCACTTGGATTTGTAATAGGACCACCACAGTTTGGGCAGTTAAGTGTAAGGAATTTAAGCAGATTAGTATCTTGAACCTGTTTAAAATCCTGCACGTATACAAGCTCTGTTTCGTAAATTGTCTGCTCTTTAAGCGTGTTACTGCCAAAAATAATTCTACCATCAGAGTCCTTTATGTAGTTCATATTTTCTAAAGCCGTATTAAAAACAATTTTACATACAGCAGGGCTTTTTACATAATTCGTTATTGCCGTGTTGTGTATAACAACATCCTCATAAAATTCTCTTTGATTATTAGCCTGTAGCTGTGCAATAATCGAGTTAACCTGTAACGCAACATTGTTTGTAATATTTACATTTTGTATTGGTGTCAAGGTAGAAATAGCTGTAAAATAGTTTAACAGCAGATTTTCTGCCTTCTGTTTAAATTCGTCGTAATTAAAATCAGGGAAATCATTTTTAATCAACGGCAAATAAACACCTGTCATTGCCGAAACAGATTTAGGCGTAGCTGCCGCTACACGCTTTTGCTGTTGTACTGCGTCAAGAATATTATCTGTGTTAAACATTTGTCTTGAAAATTTTCGTACAGCTTTTTTGGCTTTGTAAAAAACCACAACTCCAAAAATAACCAAGCCTACTATTATAAGCAGTATTATAAGTGTAATAATCTTACCTCCCAAATAAACCCTCCTAACAAAATAGTTAATTTATTTTTCGATAACAATTTCATTATATAATAATAGCACAAATAATTCAATATAGATTTCACAAAAATACATTGTTCTATTTTGCACTTTTGGCAATAAAAACCTAAGCAAAATCCACAGTTATCATACCAATGTAAAAAAATATAAAAAAATAATACAGATTTAATGTTTTTTTGTTAATTATATGTTATAATAACAAGCAACGAATAAAGGGAATATCTGTAAATACTTTTATTCTATTCGAACAGGAGGGAATTAATTTATGAATTTAAAAAGAAAAACAAAGGCAATGCTATCAATTCTTGTTTCTGCTACAATACTTGCAAGTACAACTGTAGCGTCGGGTGTTGATATGCCTGTAGAGGAAGTTGCCGAAAATGTAGTGTATTATGGTGGTGGTCATACAGCTACCAAGATAAGCCACCCAACAAAGGGTTCTGGCGAAGCTGATGGTATTGTTGACTATGCTGGTAATGGTAATGTAGAGGTTAACCCAGAGGTAGGACAGGGCGAACGTGGACAGAGCTACTCATGGTCTTCACTAGCCTACGGAGATTGGGTTTATATTGGAACTAATTACGCTTCTATGATGAGTACAGTTCAGCTTGCAGGTTCTAAGCTTGATTATGCGTATGATACAGAAAAGCTTGAAGCTATGCTGAATTCTATGTTTAATGGTAACTTCTTTATAAATCAAGAAGACGGTGGAGACTCAAAAAGTATTCTGCTAAAGGTTAACTATAAAACCTGTGAGGTTAAAATTCTGATGTCAAAGGCAGATACAGGTGGTGCTGTTAACTTCAGAAACGCTGTAGAATATAAGGATAAGCTTTACTTCTGTGGTGCTGTAGCAGGCTTGCCAAGTGTTTATGAAATTGACCCTGAAACCGATGAATACAAAATGGTATATCAAGGTGTTACACGAGAAGAAAACATTGAAGCCTACAAGCTGGGCTTAAGTGTTGGTGTGCGTGGTATATGCGTATTTGACAACAAGCTGACAATCAGCTGTATGGGCTTAGAGGGTGCTTACATTGCAACCGCTGAAAATCCATCAGAGGGTCAGAGTGCGTTTACAAAGATTGCAAATATGGAGGATTTATTTGGATATCCTGCATATCGCTATTGCGACAGTATTTATGGTGGTTCAATCTGGGATATGATTGAATTTAATGACAAGCTTTATGTTTCAATCTGTACTGGTACACCTGAAAATATGCCAGATGATAACACAATGCAGTCATTTGCACTTGTAGTAGGCGAAAAGACTGAAGACGGTGGCATAAGCTGGAGAGCATTAGCAGGTGACCAGGAAAAAGACGGTGCAAGATACACCTTTGGTATAGACCCAGAAAGAACAAGAAGTGGTGCAGCAAACCTGATGGTTTATAACGATTATCTATACATAGGTGAATATAACGACGAAGAAATTGCGTTGCTAGATGTTGGATTTAAGTATGATTTCGACTTTATGAACGCTAACCTTGAGCAATCTGTAAACCTGTACAGAATGGATAAGGACGAAAATATGGAGCTTGTTGTTGGTGATGCAGACACAATGTTCCCAGAGGGTAGCTTGTCTGGAATAGGCTCTGGCTTTGGTCGTCACGAAAACCAGTATATCTGGAAAATGTGTGTAAGCAACGGTAAACTATATGTAGGCACCTTTGACACAAGTAGTTTGATGGAGCCAGTTGGACAGTTTGCAAATGGTGAAATATTCAAAATGTCTGGAGCAGAATGGAAGAGTCAGATTAACTATTTAACTACATTCCTGAATATGCTAAAGCCTGAGAACTCAGCTAAAACAGCTGATTTTGTGGAGTTCTCAAAGGTTGCTTCTGAAACTAAAAACGCTAGCAAAAGTGCCTTTGTGACAAACACTTTAAAATCAAAGCTTACTGCAGTGTCAGACAGTGCGTATAGCTTAAGCGACGAGCAAGTATTGAGCATCGCCGAAGATGTATCTGATTTAGACTCAACTGATGTTACAGTAGAGAACATTGAAGATTATGAGGCATATATATCAGAGCTTAACGCTTTGATTGCTAAGTTTGAAGAAGCTGTAAATAACGAAGATTATGCAAATGCAGAAGTGTACTATCAGTCAATAGTTGATTTATATAATAAGTATATGCCAATTATTCAAGAGAAGCTACAACAGCTTGGTGCAGTAGCCGAGTTTGTTGCCAATGCTATTAAGAGCACCTACGACTGGCTATTAAACGAAAGTAATCAGGAGCTTGTAAAAGATGTTTTAACAAGCTGTAAATATTTGTCTACAGCTAAAAAAGGCTTTGACCTATATGTTACTGATGATGGCGTAAACTTTGAAACAATTACTGTAGACGGCTTTGGTGATGAGTACAACCACGGATTTCGTACAACAGCAGTAACAGAGGACGGTATCGTAGTTGGTACAGCTAACCCATTCTATGGTACTCAGGTATGGTTGCTGTCAGAGGATGAAGCTCCTTCATATGTAATAGGTGACGCAGATGGTAACAAAGAGGTAGACCTTACTGACCTTGTTATGATTAAAAAATCATTGCTTGGTACAATGGAGCTTGACGAAGCACAGATTATGGCAAGCGATATTGACTCAGACGGAGAGGTTTCACTGATTGATAT
>JAXJJE010000349.1:0-10806 GCA_036298405.1 Acutalibacteraceae bacterium | reverse complement strand
TATGTTTTATACCCATTTGATAGAATTAAAAAGCTTTAATACTAAAACTAAACGAGGTAGGGCATAGAGCCTTACCTCGTTTTTGCTTGCTTATTTATTTTCTATCAGAACAAAGAGAATACTCTACACAAATAGTATTACCATATTGATGATAATGAAACTCTGTGCTACTATTAGGCTTGCCGTTTTCAGAAAATTCCTTTAATATAAAAATCCTACAATCATAATTAAATTCTGTTATAATGTTTTTAAAGATTTTTCCATAACCTCATAAACAAGCACAGCATTATTGTCTACTTGATATTTTTTATGCTCAAGCGTTTTATAGCCTCTGCTTTCGTATAAATGACACGCAGGTAGCGAGGCATCAAGATAAACAGTGCTATAACCTTTTGAAATTTTATTTTCAAGGCAATCCATTATATAGCTACCATAGCCATGCTTCTGATACTCAACTGAAACATAAACCCTTGTAATGTGATTTTCTGTGTAGCTTCCTGTTCCTATTAAATTTCCGTTATCAATAAGAATACCAACGCAATCATTTTTTATATCGTTCAGAATATTTTCCTTGCTGTGTAGCTCGCAAAAAAAGTCAACTACCTCTTTAGGATAATAGCTTGGGTAAACAGCTTTAATAGTGCTTTGTACAAGCTCATAGATTTTATTGCAATCATCAATACAAGCCTTTATATATTCCATAGAGAGTTATCCTTCCTCAATAGATTTTGTAGCAAAAGCGTTTAGTGATTGGTCTGCTATATTTCCTGCAAGAAATTCATAATAGCCCTGTGCACCAACCATAGCTGCATTGTCACCACATAAGCTTTTTGGTGGCATATATAGCTTATAGCTGTGTTCGTCGCAAAGCTCCTGTAAGGTTTTTCTTAGTAATGAATTTGCAGATACACCACCTGCTATAACAATAGTTTTGCTGTTAGTGTCCTTTGCAGCCTTCATAAGATTTGTTGTTAAGCAATTTACAACTGCTTGTCTGAATGAGGCTGAAAGGTCAGCTACTGGCAATTCCTCACCCTTTTGCGAAGCGTTATGTATAAGATTTATAACAGCAGTTTTTAAGCCAGAAAAGCTGAAATCATAAGGCGAATTTACAACCTTAGGGAATGGTAGGGTATATGCGTTAGGGTCACCATTTTCTGCAACCTTGTCAAGATGAATACCACCAGGGTATGGCATACCCATTGTTCTTGCAGCCTTGTCAAAGGCTTCGCCAGCAGCGTCATCACGGGTTCTGCCTATGATTTTCATATCTGTATAATCATTTACCTGTATAATGTGGCTGTGTCCACCACTTACTACCAAGCATAAGAATGGTGGCTTTAAATCCTCGTGTGCAATATAATTAGATGCAATATGAGAACGAAGATGATGTGTTGGCACAAGTGGAATATTTTTAGAAAGTGATAAACCCTTTGCAAAGTTAACACCAACAAGCAACGCACCAATAAGACCAGGGGCATATGTAACAGCAATAGCGTCAATATCGTCAAGTGTAGTATTTGCTTCGTCTAAAGCCTGCTGTACTACACCTGTAATTGCCTCTGCGTGTCGTCTTGAGGCTATCTCTGGTACAACACCACCATATAGCTTGTGCTCCTCAACCTGAGAAGCCACAACAGAAGAAAGTACATTTCTACCATTTTCAACAACTGCAGCAGCAGTTTCGTCACAAGAGCTTTCTATAGATAAAATCTTCATTTTCTCAATCCTTTGTATTTAGATATTTAGTCATAATTAAACCGTCCTCGGTAGGTGATGAGTAAAAATTTTTACGTTTACCCACCTCTTCAAACCCTAATAAGCTGTACATTTTTACAGCGTTAGTATTAGATGGTCGAACCTCCAGCGAAATAAATTCGCAGCTATGATTTATAGCGTTATTTATAAGCTGTGTGGTTATTGCTTTACCAAAGCCGTTTTTTCTAAATTGTGGCAACACAGCAATATTTGCAATATAAGCCTCGTCTAATATAATATGCATACCACCATAGCCAACTATTTTATTATCAGCAGCATTATTATCCTCAACTGTCAGCACATAAAAATGTGCGTTTGGGTTTTCTAACTCAGCTTCAATAGCTGAAATCGACCACGGCTTGCTAAAGCAGTTTTTTTCAATTTCTGCCACAGCAGTAGCATTTTCGTTATTCATTTTACTTATAATAAAATTCATTTGTCTAACCTTTCAAGCTTTTCTTTTAGTAATAAAAGCTTTTCGTATATCTCTTTACAGCAAGCCTTATAAATTTCAATGCTACCACAATAAGGGTCGCTTACATCAAGTGTGATTATTTTGCTTTCGTCAATTCCTGCATTTATAAGTGCATTACTATGAGAGCTTGTCATACATACAAATAAGTCAGTAGCCAAAGCGTCATCCATAGTAATTTGCTTTGCTGTGTGAGCTGAAATATCAGCGTTATAATCCTTACAGGCGATTACTGCATTTTCAGATACGCTATCGCCATTATACGCCATAATTCCAGCACTTGTGATTTGTAGCTGTAGGGCAAGATTTTTTGTGGTTTCTTTAAAAATACCCTCAGCCATAGGGCTTCTGCAGGTGTTACCAGTGCAGACAAATAGTATTTTCAATTTAATGCTCCTTATTTAAGTATATCATAGTATGTATATAGCTTTTGTACACCGTTTTCTAGTCGAAAATAGTGTACAATATAAGGCACAAGTAAAACCATTAAGGCAACAAACAGCAATGCAATGCCTATGCTTTCAAAAGCTATAAAGCCCATAATCGAAATTAAGGTAGCCAACGCAAACAGCACAGTAACAATAAGGTGTATTAATCTTTCGTGCTGAAAATAGCCTATCTGTATTTGCAAATCCTTATTAAGAGCCTCTTTTTCTTGCTGTGTAAGCTCCTTAGAGGTTTGCTCCTCCATATAAGCCAAATAATTTTTTAGTCGTTCCCACATATAAATACCTCCTGTTTAAGAATTAGCCCTTAGCGTCATACCATGTTTTACCCATAGCAGCCTCGGCAACCAGTGGAACATTAAGCTTTACTGCCTTTTCCATTTCTTCCTGTAAAATCATTGCAACCTGCAACGCCTCGTGCTTAGGTGCTTCTACAATTAATTCGTCGTGTACCTGAAGTATCAATTTAGCCTCAAGCTGTTCTTCCTTTAATCGGTTATAAACCCTTATCATAGCAATTTTTATAATGTCAGCAGCAGTACCCTGAATAGGCATATTTCTAGCCACACGCTCACCAAATGAGCGTGTAATTTTATTCGAAGCAGAAAGCTCTGGTAAATATCTTCTTCTGTTAAACATAGTTGTAACATAGCCAGTTTCTTTAGCCTCGTCTATAACTGTTTGCATATAGTTATTTACACCACTATAATGTGATAAATATGCCTTAATATATCTATCAGCCTCTTTTACAGAAACCTTAATATCCTTAGAAAGTGAAAACGCACCAATGCCATATACAATACCAAAATTTACAGCCTTTGCACGGCTACGCATAATAGGAGTAATCAGCTCTAGTGGCATACCAAAAACCTGAGAGGCTGTAATTGCGTGAATGTCGTCATTGTTGCTGAATGCTTTGCACATTTCTTTGTCGTTTGCAATATGAGCAAGCACTCTAAGCTCAATCTGAGAGTAGTCGGCGTCAACCAGAACACAATCATCCTTAGCAACAAAAAATCTACGCATTTCTCTGCCAAGCTCTGTTCTTACTGGTATATTTTGCAGATTAGGCTCGGTAGAGCTTATTCTGCCTGTACGTGTTTCTGTCTGGTTAAAGCTTGAGTGTATTCTGTTATCGTCACCAATTACCTTTATCAAGCCGTCACAATAGGTAGATTTTAGCTTAGCAAGGTGACGGTACTCCATAATGTAGCTTACAACCGGATGTTCCTCGGCAAGCTTTTCCAGCACCTCTGCACTTGTTGAATAGCCTGTTTTTGTTTTCTTTAAAGGTGGCAAAGAAAGCTTCTCGAAAAGTGCAACACCTAATTGTTTAGGAGAATTAATATTAAATTCTTCACCAACCAGCTCGTATATTTTCTGCTGTAGCTGTTCAATTCTGTCTGATAGCTCTATACCAAATTTTTCGATACCGTTTTTATCAGCCATAAATCCGATATTTTCCATTGAAGCAAGTACATTTGCAAGAGGAATTTCAATATCGTAAAGAAGCTTATCCTGAGAATTTTCTTTGAGTAAATTCTCAAGCTTTACACCAAGCTGTGTAAGCTGTGCCAGCTGTAAAAGCTCGGCTTTTTGAGTGTCGCTATATTCCTTGTCTGCAAAATCAACTGCTACATCAGCAATGCTGTATTCCTGTACAAGTCGGGTAATTTCGTAGCCAGAGGCAGACGGATTAAGTAAATAACCAGCAAGCTCGGTGTCGAAAATATCGCCAGTATATGAAATATTATTTTTATCAAGTATAGCAAAAATAGGCTTTATACCATGTGTCAGCTTTTTACATTTGCTTTCAAATAAAAGCTTTAATGTTGCTGTGATGTCGTTATTATAATAAATAGTGCTATCCTTGCATACAGCTATATAATCATCATAAATCATACACGCTATTGTGTCGCTATCTGATATATCAACAGCCTCATCAGAAATTGTAAATGTAACGCTGTTGCTTGTGTCATCTATTGAGCAAACAACATTATCACAGCTTAAACCGAACTTTTCGATAAGTGAGAAAAGCTCTAGTCTAGCCATAAGCTGTAGTGCTTTTTGAGAGTCTGGACTATTTGGCTTGTAGGACTCAAGGCTCTTTTCTATAGGAGCTTCTCTTGAAATCTCACCTAAAAATCTGCTTAAAAAGGCACTTTCTTTGCCTTCGTCAAGCTTTTTACGCATAGCAGGCTTTATATCGATTGTATCAAGATTATCGTAAATATAATCAAGGTTACCAAATTTTGTGATTAAGTCAGAAGCACCCTTCTGACCAATACCCTTAACACCAGGGATATTATCAGAGGTATCGCCTTGAATAGCCTTGATATCTATAAGCTGGTGTGGTTTAACACCGTATTCCTCCAGAATTTTATCCTCGTCATAGGTTATTACGCTTTTTGTAGTTATAAGCCTTACCTTAACATTGCTGCTTACCAGCTGAAGGCTATCTCTGTCACCAGTTGCAAGAATACACTCGTTATTTGTGTTTTCACATTCTCTTGCAAGTGTACCCAGAATATCGTCAGCCTCAAAGCCGGCACATTCAATCAGCTTATATCCAAGTGCTTGCAAAAGCTCCTTTATTATAGGTAGCTGTCCGGCAAGCTCACTTGGCATACCATGACGATTAGCCTTGTAGCCGTCATATTTTTTATGCCTGAAGGTAGGTTGCTTTAGGTCAAACGCTATTGCAACGCTGTCTGGTGTAGTATCGGTAAGGATTTTTGACATCATAGTTAAAAATCCGTAAATAGCATTTGTGTATTCTCCGTTTTTGGTAGTAAGAAGCTTTATTCCGTAAAAAGCTCTGTTTAAAATACTGTTTCCGTCAAGAACAAGAAGCTTCATAGTGATGTTCCTCTCTTGTTTATTATTTAAAATGTTTTATTTTAAAAGGTAGTTAACAATCTCTGTTGTTTCACCGTTTTTGTAGTATACTCGTGGTACTCTTTTACTTATAAGGCAAACCACCTCATAGTTTATCGTGTTTGTCCAGTTGGCTATATCATCAGCCGTAGGGGAGTTGTTGTCGGTGCCGTTACTGAATATTATTACCTCGTCACCAGTGTGAATATCACCCAAATCGGTTGCGTCAACTATAGTTTGGTCCATACATATTCTGCCCAATATTTTTGCTTTTTTTCCGTTAATCATTACATAGCCGTCTTTAGCAGTTTGTCGTATGTAGCCGTCTGCATAGCCTATTGGAATAGTAACAAGCTTTTTACTTTTGTTTGCAGTAAAGGTTCTGCCATAGCTTACAGTAGTACCCTCAAAAACCTCTTTACATTGCGAAACAACGCTTTTTAATTGCATTGTAGGAATTAAATCAAGCTTGTTTTTTAGCTTTTCAGATGGTGCAAGTCCATAAAGAATAATACCAGCTCTTACCATATCAAGGTGCATTTGTGGGTAATCAATTATTGCACCACTATTTGCACAGTGCTTGATATCAAACTTAATTCCACTTTCTTCAATAGCATTTACAGTATGCATAAAAGCATTAAATTGCTGTAGTGTAAACTCCTTGCCGTCTTCAGCCTCGTCACTTACAGCAAAATGTGTAAATACTCCCTGAGGGTATAAATTAGGTAGTGTGCAAATTTCCTTTGCGATTTCTACGCTGTTGATATCACGTTGAAAATCCTGACACATAATACCAATTCGTGACATACCTGTGTCTAGCTTTAAATGGATATTTACTGTTACACCCTGTAAAACAGCAGCGTCAGAAAGAGCCTTTGCATATTCAAGTGAATGACAAGCCTGTGAAATGTTATTTTCTGCTAAAATTGATGCATAAACATCGGGTGTGTATCCAAGTATTAAAATAGGTAGCTTAATATTGTTGTTTCTAAGCTCTAACGCCTCTTGCAAATTAGAAACCGAAAACCAATCAGCTCCCAGCCTTTCATATATCTTAGCAAGCTGTACAGCACCATGTCCGTAGGCGTCAGCCTTAATTACACAGCAGAGCATAGAGCCTTTTGAAACACGACTTCTGATGATGTTATAGTTGTGCTCAATATAGTCAATATTCACTTCTGCCCATGTTCTTTTTAAATAGCTATCCATTTTAAATCACATCCGAAAAATTAAAATTACATATATAATTAATTATATTACTTAATAGAAGTAAAATCAATATTAAGCCGAACATTAAATCTGCTGATTGGTGTAATTGTATAAAATAATGTTTATTTTTTAGAATGTTTATACATAATTAAAGAAAAGATAATTAATCCTTTTTTTACGTATTTCCTGTATTGCAAAGCTTGTAAAATAGTGATAAAATAAACATTACTAATCTTTGTTTAATTATTTATGATATTCAGTAGGGTATATTAAGGGTATATATTAATTTAGTGTAGGAGTAATTTTGAAGTGGAAATAAAAATGAATAAACAAAATATAAAAACACTTGCTATCTCTGTAATTTCTGTAGCAGGGTTTATCGTTTTAAGCACAACGGTTTCTGCTGACGATAAATTAGGCTGTGTAGATATATTTGATGCAAAAAATCAAACCAATGGTTCAATCACTCTTGAGTGGGACAGAGGCATTGGTGCAGATGGCTATATTTTGTCAAGACAGGATTATACAACTAATGGCAAGTATGTAGAAATTGCAAAAATTGACAACCCTGTAGCAACACAGATTACAGATACAAATGTAATGGCAGGTAAGCAATATAATTATAAAATACAAACATATACAGATTACCGAGGCAAAAAAGAATACAGTAAGGGAGAAATAATAAAAACTGCCAGTAGTCCGGTAAAGGTAGAGGGCTTTTCTTTGGTAGAGCAAAATGCTGATTCTGTTAAATTACAATGGGAAAAGTCAGCTGGCTCTACAGGCTATACCATCTTTAGAATGGATTATACCTCAAAGGGTGAATATAAAAAGCTATGTGATGTAATGAATGCTACAGAATACACCGATAAGGCTTTGGTTCCATCACATAAATATTACTATATGATAAAAGCCTATAAAGAGGTAAGTGGTGAACGCTCATATAGCGAAAGCTGTAATATAATCAAAACAGCTACAAACCCAAGCAAGGTAGAAAACCTGAAGGCTGCAAAGCGTACAAAGGCTGCTATTAAATTAACCTGGGATAAGTCACCAAATGCGTCTGGCTATGTTATATACAGAATGACAAATAACGATAACGACTATGAGGGTGAATGGCTGTATGACGATATAAACGGCTGGTATTATTCATCTAAGGTAGGTAAGTATATTAAATATGCAGTTATTAACGATGGTAACAAAACCTCTTATGTAAATAAAGACCTTAACGAACAGCAAAATTATAATTATAGGGTAGTTCCTTATTATAAGGCTAACGGTAAGAATTACTACGGAGAATACAACACCATTGTAACAGGTACAGTAACAGATACACCAGAGGTAACTGTATTTAGCCGAGATAAACGCATTATGGCTAAGTGGTACCCGGTATATGGGGCAGAGGGCTATGCTGTGTATTTGTCAGAATCAAAAAGTGGCCCATATAAGCTACAGGGAACAACCGAAGATACTATCTATCTTACAAAGCAGAAAACTGCAGATAAGCAATACTATATTCGTGTATGTGCGTACTACACAGCTGAGGATAAAACAAAAATACTTAGCAACTTTACTACCGAAAGCACAAAGTGTATTTTGAATAATATGGTAGATAAATATAATGTAGGTACTACATATATCGAAATTGATATTGATATGCAACATATGTGGTACTTCGAAAAAGGAAAGCTGATGGTTTCTACACCAATAGTAACAGGTTCTAAGTATGGTTGGGATACAACCACAGGTCTGTTTGAAATATATAACAAAGAATCACCAGCAAGACTGGTTGGTGAAACCTGGGATACAAATGTAAACTATTGGATGGCTGTAACCTATGACGGTATCGGTATACACGACTCTACATGGAGATATGACTATGAATACGGTGGCAACACCTACACCTACAATGGCTCACATGGCTGTATTAATACACCATACTATAAGGTACAAGAAATGTACGAGCTGGTTGAAATAGGCACACCTGTAGTTATATACGAAAAGTCAGAGGAAGCTGACGAAGAATAAAATAAATAATAAAATTAAACCAGCAACCTATAAGGCTAAAAGCCTGCTTAGGTTGCTGGTTTTTAATATATTAATCTTAGTTTTAGTTCAAGCTAATGATATAAAGTTTAGTATAGTCCTAAGTCACAAACATATACATCATTGCGTGGAATACCATTTTTAGTTAAAGGTGTAATAGTATCATTTGTGTTGATTGTAATATCATCGTATTCAGATATTATGTCATTATCTGAATTCATATATATGCATATATCGCCATCGGTACCAGATTTCCAATAAGGCTCGTACATTTTACTGTTATATATAATAGGAGTAATAGCTTCGTAAATACCGTATACTCCTACAACATCGTAAACAGATATAGTTTTACTTTCGTTTTCATCAGAAGAGTTGGGTACAGTTTGTTTGTTTCCATCTAAATCTATATAAGACATATCATTGTTAAATATATCGTTGGCTTTGGCAGAAATATCAGCTTGACAATTTTTAACAGCCAGCTCTATAGTTTCGGCTTTAGAAAGTTCATAGTTTTTGTTCTTTTCAGAAGAATTGATTTCAGGGTCATTATCCAAATACCACTCACCATTAACCTTAACTACATCAAATTCAAATGTGCAATCTATCTTAACCTTTCCAATATTTAGTGTATAGTCGCTTGTGACTTTTCCTTTTTTGCCGACTGTACTACATTTTTTTACTTTTAGAAATTCAAGATTAGTTTGATCATATTTTGTTATATCTGTTTTACCTGTATTTTTAAGTTCGCCAAGTATATCAGTGTATTCTTTTAGATTAGTGCTATAACACTTCTTTACTTCGACAAAATTATTACATTCAAGTTCTTCTACAAAATTTTTAGTGACCTCTAAAGCTAATTCGTTATTTTTGTCTGCTTTTACGTTGTTCTTACATCCACAAAGTGGTAAAGCGATAATTAAACCCGTTAATATAAGTGCAGTAAATCTTCTCATACAAATGCCCTCTTCATAAATTGTGATAAAAATGTTATATATAATCATATATTTGAATATAATTATATTCAAAATATATCGCTTGTTATATTTAATGTCAACAATGAATCTTGATAAATGCTTTATTTTATTATAACAAGCCCATTTTTATACTCCATACCACACATATTTAAAGAATTAGTAAAGGTATAGTATAAATCAGTAGATTTAATTTCAAGCTCTAACATCCTTTTTGCATTGTCTGATATACCCTCGGGTAAATTTGTAAGCTTTGTGACTATTGGAACACTTGAAGTATGCTTCATAGTATTCAGAACTTCTGCACCCTTTTTTGTGAAGCCTAATACTCTTATATAATCTGGTCTTTGCTCTGTAAATTCCTTAGTAATATCAAGCAAGCACGAAATAATAAGTCGTCTTATTCTTGCATAGGTGTATCTTTTGGTTTTAGTATTTTCTATAATCTCATCTACGCTACAGCTGGTATTAATTGCGTTGTGTAATCTGTGCTCTAAGCCCTCGTTAACATCTGCAATTTTTGCAATATCACTTGCAATCATATTTCTAAGCTTCAATAAAACACCACGCATATTATTATCAAGTGTGGCAAGCTGTCCATTATTTACTGCATTTTTTAAAATATCAATACAGTTTTCTGGTATATAATTTGTTACGTCTGTTTTTGCGACAAGAATTCTTCTTATATTACTTGCACTTGCAAATTCAGAGCAGATATCCGTGCTGTTGTGAGCGTCACCTTTTCGTAAAATAGTAAAAGGAATAATGCTAGAATTTATCTCATTTAAAGCCTTTATATATTCAATTCCAAGCACATTATTTGGTGATGAGATAGTATCCTTAAGACTACATTCAAAATTCCCCATGGTGTTCGAAAGTGCAGTAGGGTAGCTGATACCTGTTGAGATTTCGTTTTTAAAGTAGCTTTTAAATTCGGTTGAAGCTGTAACTTTTGCAATTTCGTTAAGTACTTTAATATCACCACATTCACTTGCAAATGCAAGGTGATTAACACACCCCATACTAT
>JAXJJE010000348.1:0-10551 GCA_036298405.1 Acutalibacteraceae bacterium | reverse complement strand
GAGGACTGTTGTGAATAACAATAGTCCTCTTTTGCTTCGTTTACAAGTTATTCTGAATATAACTCCAAAACAACTTTATTATTTACTTTAATAAAACCATTAAATAAATTATATTTAAAACAAATTTAAAATTATTTATTAATTGTTAAAATATAATTCTTATGGCATTTCTGGTGTAACTGTACCAGGTGTTATAGCGTCTGCCATTACTACCCATAGGTTACCCTTATAGCCCTTCATATCTGCTGTCTGCTCGCCTGCACCACTGTTTACAATCCAGTTGTACTCGCCTTCGCCCTTACAGAAGAAGTTAACTGTGTACCAGCCATCCTTATCAAAGTCTGTCATCTTTACGCCTGGCCAGCCACCTAGTGGGTTGTAATCCTTATCACCTGTCTGTGTAGTTTCCTGCCATACATATAGGTGTGGCTCCCAGTCAACGCCCTCAGGCATTTTTACATTAACTGTTGTTGTAACAACCTTTGGTGTTGTAGCGTCTTCCATAATAACCCACTGGTTACCTGTGTAGCCTGTCATATCAGCTGTCTGCTTACCACCATAGTTTACAATCCAGTTGTATGTACCTGTTGTAGCAAATGAAGCTTCAAACCAGCCATCACCGTCTGTATCTGTCATTGTCATACCAGGCCATGCACCACTGTTAGGAGCCTCTGCACCCTCTTCCCAAACATATAGGTTAGGAATATCTGTTGAGCCCTCTGGCATTTTTACATAAACTGTTGACTCTAGAGCATCTAGCTTATATGTATAAACAACTCTTGTATTGCCAACTGAAACTGTACCTGTTGCATTATCTGGTAGAGATGTTTCGTCTAGTACATAATACTGGATATCCATTGGCTCTACAGCATACTTCTCGCCAGCCTTTAGATTCATAACTGTATCTTTCTTTAGCTGGTTGCCGTCCTGATCTACATAAGAAACTGTGATTGTACCAACAGCCTTAAGCTCTGTGTAGCCTAATAGATACTTTTGAACTAGAACTGCATCTGTTAGGTCAACAGAGCCGTTCATGCTTACATCAGCATCAGCATTTTGCTGGTCTGTAAATGTGTATAGACCTAGAATGTTCTTCTGGATAAGAACTGCCTCTAGTAGTGTGATTGTGTCATCACCGTCAAGGTCTTTTACCTTGATGTTATTCTGCTCGTAGTAATACTCTACCACGATTGGATCATTTGTGAATGTGCCTTCTGTGTTAGTTGTAGAGCCTACATAGTTATAATATAGGTCGTAGCTATTGCTTGGAGCTGTGTAGTAATACTCACCAACATTACCAGCAAGTGTAATCTTAGACATTACCTCGCCTGTTGTCTTATCAATGTGACGAACCTCTACTGTGTTCTTAGAAGCTGTAACGCCTGATGCATCATAGCTTTCCTTATCAACAAGAACTAGAGCCTCGCCTGCTGGAATTGTGATTTCTCTGCCTGTAAACTCGTCTAGCTTAGCAATACCAGCCATTTGACCGTTTACTACTGATACCCATTTATCTGGTAGTGAATCAGCAAGTGTAACTGTCTGATCCTCTGTGTTAGCGTTGAATAGGAATACTACGTCTTCCCAATCGAAGTCCTGATTCTCGTATACCATCTGTACAACACCTGTTGCTGTGTCGTAAGCTGTTGAAACACCATCAAGAGCTACAGGAGTTCTAACTGGATCGTAGTAATTTCTGAATTCGAATAGACCCTTATAGTAAGAAACTAGGTCGCCGTACTCAAGTGTTCTAGCCCAATCTAGCTTATTTAGATCTGGAGGTGACTGATAACTGTTGTGGTCACCAAGCTTTGTTCTTGCAAACTCTTCACCAGCAAGGATAAACGCTGTACCCTGTGAAGACATTGTAACAGCAGCACATAGCTTGTTCATCTCTACATAGTCATCATATCTTACTGTGTAGTCGCCACCCATTGAATTAACAAGTCTATCGTAGATTGTTGCGTTATCATGACAAGAAGCATATGTAACTGTCTGCTCAGGTGTACGAGCAATCCAGTTGCCGCCTCTGCCTGTATTAGCTAACAGACCAAATGATACAGCCTTAGCACCTGTATATTCGCCCTGAATATAGCCTTTACCCTCTTGATCAAATACGCTACCCTTTAGACCGTCACGAATCTGGTCGTTAAAGTGAGCAATTCTTTCGCTCATACTTCTTGCGTTTGTCTGTGAAGAAGGAGTTGCATCTGCATCAAAGGTTGAAGCCATTGACCAGCCCTCACCATACATAATGATATCTGGATCAATTTCATCTAGTGCTGCACGGATTGCGTTCATTGTTTCAACATCGTGCAAGCCCATCAGGTCAAAACGGAAACCATCGATATGATATTCCTTTGCCCAATAAACAACTGAATCTATCATATACTGTCTGTACATTTCACGCTCTGACGCTGTATCGTTACCACAGCCTGAACCACTTGAGAAGCTTCCATCTGGATTCATTCTGTAGTAATAATCAGGAACTGTCTTCTGGAATACAGAGTTAGTTGAATATGTGTGGTTGTAAACAACGTCCATAATTACGCCGATACCCTTATCGTGTAATCCCTTAACCATCTGCTTTGTTTCTGTAATTCTTACATTACCATCGTATGGGTTTGAAGAATAGCTACCCTCTGGTACGTTGTAGTTCTTAGGGTCATAACCCCAGTTAAACTGAGTATCTGAGCCAGCCTCGTTTACTGAACCAAAGTCATAAATTGGGTTTAGATGTACATAGTTTACGCCTAGGTTTGCAATGTAATCAACACCTGTAGCAACCTTGCCTTCGCCGTTTAGTGTTGTACCTGTTTCTGTAAATGCAAGGTACTTACCACGGTTAGCTTCGCTTACACCTGAAGCCTTGTCATATGAGAAGTCCTTTACGTGTAGCTCCCAGATATTAGCATCTGTCTGGTTTGGAACTCTCTTGAAGTTGTTATCGTTATTCCAGCCTGCTGGGTCTGTGCTGTCAAGGTCAACAACCATTGCTCTGTCACCGTTAACACCAGCTGCTCTTGCATATGGGTCAGCAGTTTCTTCTGTAGAACCATTATTTGTAACGCTGTAGGTGTAATAAACATTCTTAAGGTCGCCCTCTACTGTAACAGACCACACAGCCTTATCACCCTTAGAAAGGTTATAAGTACCTAATTTTGCAGCACCTTCTTCTGTATCACTACCTGTTGTATAAAAGTTAAGAACAACCTTTGAAGCAGATGGTGACCATACCTTAAATGTAGTTTTTGCAGGTGTATATGTTGCACCTAGGTCATCTTCGTAGTATGCTTGTTCGTCATACTGAGCTGCCTGTAATTCGTATGGGTTTGTAGTATCAGCTGCAGAAGCTGCAACAGTTGCTGTACCACCCACTAATGCTAATGTAAGCATAGCAGCAATTATTTTATTAAGTTTCACTTCTAGTCCTCCCTGTGAATTATTTTTATATAATCTCTGCAAAACAGAATGATTAACTATTATTTTTTCTTCTTTTTCTTAGAAATCACAATACCTGCTATTGTAGCTGTTGCAGCTACTGCTGCGGCTACACCTGCAACAATGCCTGCTGTACGTAGGCTGTTTTTCTTTGTGTTACCTGTAGCAGTTGTTGCTTCTGTCGGTACAATAGTTGTGGTTTGTTCTGTAGCTGTTTCTAAAGCTTCATCCTTAGTTGATGTATTTTCAAGTAATGAATTCTTGAACGATGTATCAACCTGAATATTAGCTTTATCAAAGCTTTCTTTGTCTACAAGAATCATCGCTGAGGTTTTTGGTACTGTAACGCTTGTACCTGTAATTTCGTCAAGCTTTTCTACGCCTGCCTTGTCACCGTTAGCAATTACTACCCAGCTTTCTGGCAAGTTTTCACCCTCTAGCTGTACCTCTATATCCTCTTCTTTGTTTGAATTAAGAATACATACTACCTTATTCCACTGATTTTCAGGGTTAATTTTATTTTCGAGCATAAATCCAACAATTCGTGTACCTGCATTATTATAAACAGTCATACTATCTACTGTTGTATTTGTGCTGTCAGTAAATGGTGCATATGCCTTTCTTATATCAATAAGTCCCTTATAATAAGCTGTTAAATCTCCGAACTTTGTAAGATTCTTCCAGTCTATCTGATTAAGCTGTGGAGAAGACACATAGCTGTTATGGTCGCCGTCTTTTGAACGAGCCATTTCTTCGCCTGCAAGTATAAATGACATACCCTGCGAAGTAAATACAGCAGCTGCACCAAGCTTGTTCATCTGTACAAGCTGATTATCACGCTTTCTGTAAACAGCGATATCAGCTACGTCACGCATTGAGGCAACAAGCTTATCATAGAAGGTCATATTATCGTGGCACGCTGCATAGGTTACAGTGTCAGCAGGTGTTTTTGCCCAATCATTTGTTGCACCCTTAATTCCACTTTCAACCTCAAGTGCACCACCAGCACCCTGTATAAAGCCCTTACCCTTTGCTTCAAAGTTATTACCCTTTAGAGCATCTCTTATGCCATCATTAAAGGCTGCTACACCATTCATCATTTCGACGTTTCTTTGTGTAGCAAGGTCAACACCCTCTACAAAGCCAAGGTCCCAAGCCTCACCATAGATAATAATTCTTTCGTCTACAGTGTCAAGCTTTTCTCTTATCTTGTTCATTGTGTTTACATCGTGCAAACCCATAAGGTCAAATCTGAAACCATCAAGATGATATTCAGTTGCCCAATAATAAACAGAATCAACCATAAACTTGCTATACATAGCAGTTTCTGACGCAGTGTCATTGCCACAGCCTGAGTAATTGGTAAAATTACCATTTTCGTCATATCTGTAATAATAATCAGGAACTGTCATATTAAAGAAGCTGTCGTCACCTGTGTAGGTGTGGTTATAAACAACATCCATTATTACGCCAATACCTGCATCGTGCAAAGCCTGAATCATCTGCTTAGCTTCGTTGATTCTTACATTACCGTCATAAGGGTTAGTAGAATAGCTACCCTCTGGTACATTATAGTTTTTAGGGTCGTAACCCCAGTTGTAATCCTCGCTATTTGGTTTTGTTTCGTCTATAGAGCCAAAATCGTAGAATGGGTTAATCTGAACGTGAGTTACACCCAGCTTTTTAAGGTAATCTATACCTGTTGGTGTTATGTCAGAGCCTTCAAGAGTTGTACCTGTTTCTGTAAAAGCAAGATATTTACCTCTGTTAGCTTCACTTATTCCACTTTCTGGCTGATTAGAAAAGTCTCTTACATGAACCTCCCAGACAATAGCATCTGTTTGCTCATCTGGCAGAACACGCTTATCGTTATCCCAATTTTCTGGATTGGTTGAGGATAAATCCACCACCATACCTCTATTGCCGTTAACACCTACAGCCTTTGCATAAATATCGACAACCTCGTTAGTTGTTCCATTGTTTGTTACCGAGTATGTGTAGTAGGTATTTTTTAAATCTCCCTCTACAGTAATACTCCACACACCATTTGTGTCGTCATAATTCATTGCTGAAGAATCAAGTGCTTTTGCACCCTCTTCATCATCACTACCTGTAGCGTAAAGATTCAGCTTAACCTCGCTTGCAGTTGGTGACCAAACCTTAAAGGTTGTACTATCTGGTGTATAAACAGCACCTAAATCGTCACCACTATATGCCAGCTTATCAAGCTCTTTAGCAGTTGCGGCAATATTTTTATCTGCCGATACATTTATCGGACAAAAAACTGTTGAAAAAGTAAACATAGCAGTTAATGCTCCTACCAATATATTTTTTAACATAGTAGCCTCCTTAATTTGCGAGAACTACATACTAATGCATATATATCTTGCGTTTATTTTAGCATAATTATGAATTCTTTACAATTAATTTATAAAAACTCTTAGCAATACGCACATAGAAAATAAAACCGATATATTGTGCAAATTTAACAAACATCGTCTCTTTTTTTGTATTTATGTAATTAATTTTACATTTTATGGACATTTTCACAGCCAATTTATGCCACATTTTGCATATATATAGTCTTATCATCTATATAAAAAGACAGCACCAGTCTATTACCTGTGCTATTTTATTGTAAAAAAAGATTACTACAACCCCTATAAAAAGAATGTCGTAACCTGTAACGAGAAAGCTAAAAAGATGAATATTTATTTTTGTAATGAATAGCTTTTATACTAAACTCTGTTAAAAATCAAACAAGAATTTGCGAACAGATTTTATGACAAACGAACACTGACCCACAGCAAGGCTATCGCCTTGTGAGAATACAGTATGATGTTTGGTTCAAAATATGCCGTAAAGAAGTCTATTTTTTAACAGAGTTAAGTATTATATTAAGTTTTTGTTAATTTTGAACATAAAACCATTTGCACAGTATATTTGTTATTGCATTTATTCTTAAAGCGTGATAGAATTACATTATTGACTATATTGTATTGATTATACTTTCGGAAATTTGGAGGAAACAGAATGTTTAAAAAGGTATTAGCATTAACTTGCTCGGCTGTACTAATTACTGCAAGCTTTGCTGGCTGTGGCTGTAATAAAAAAGAGGAAAACAACGAGCCAGGCACAGCACCAACCTCTGTTGTTGCAGACCCTGAGGCTGCTCGTGTAAGTACACTCGACAAATTCCTTAGAAACTCACGAAGCATTACTATAAACGAAAAGGTTCTTCGTTTCTATCTTGATAATGCTCAGATGGAATACACAGGCTTTAAGGCTACTGATACTTCACAAATCGAAGCAATTGCTCCTGGTAAAACTGTAACTAATATCGAATATAAAAACGACAATGGTCTTACAGCTTATGTTGATATGAAAAACAGAGGCGATGAGGTATTAGGCTATAAGAGAACAAACTCTGTTAAAATCTATAAACTCAGAATGATTAAGGGTAACAGCAAGGCTCAGCTTCACTTACCTAATAAGCTTGGCTGGGATACTACTATTGACCAATTCAAGAAGGATTATGGTAAACCTCTGGCAGAAAAAACTGACGCTAAGGGCAATACAGTTATCACCTACGGTGAAGAGCTTGCTGACCTAAAAGAGAGCTATTCAATGGATCTTGTATTCAACAAGGACAAGCTTATAGAGTTCACAATTGAGGTTCATGACTCTTTATGATATCTAAATATTATCAGGACAGCTAATAGCTGTCCTGTTTTTTTGTAACAATTTACAGCTATAACACATATATTGTAATAAACCAAGCTTGAAGGGAGCTTTTACTTTGACTACCATTCTTTATACTATAGAGCCTGGAGATACACTTTGGGGTATTGCACAGAATTTTGGAACAACTATAGAGCATATTTTAAGACATAATAATATTCAGGATATAAACAGAATTTACCCTGGTCAACAGCTTCGTATTCACACTGAAACAATGCGTCCTCCTAAATGGTATGCTGTGCGACCAGGTGACACACTTTATACTATTTCTTTAAGATATGGTTTAGATGTAAATGACATTATAGATAACAACAACCTTGCTAACCCTAATGTAATTTATCCTGGTCAGTTAATTATGCTTCATAATTTATAATAAAGACGGATTATCTCTATTACAAATGAGATAATCCGTTTTTTTTGTAGATAAGCTACATAAAAAGCTGTATTAAGCACACCGAAACAAATTCTGTATCTTTAGTGGTGTTTATAATATTTTTGGGTTTTTAACAGTGAATTGGATTTTCGTAGATTTTATTTGACGAACCTCATATCTAAGTAAGGCTGACACTTATTAAGGACAGACTATAAACTCGAGTGAAAATTCCACCTAAAATACATCCACCTGTCGGCAACAAAATAGTATTAGCTTTATGTTGATTAAAAATATTTTAGATGATATAATTATTTTATCAGAATAAAACAGTTTTTGTGCAAAAATTACCTTTACCCTATTCCATATCAGCTTAATAAATTTGTAGTGGTAATTTTATAGTAAAAATAAGGGAGGAAATAGCGTGAGTAATAGCAAAATGAATATACTTGTGGTGGGTAATTCTGGTGTTGGAAAAAGCACCCTAATTAATGCGATATCTGGCACAGAAGCACAAACCGGTGTCGGAGAAAGCAATACTCAAGAAATCTCAATTTATGAATCAAACACATGGCCGATGATGTTGATTGACACAAAAGGCTTTGAATATAACCATTGGGAACAACAAAAAACTATAAAGCAAATTAAAAAGTTCACTAAGAAAAATCTAGGTAATGATGAAAACACAAATTTAGGGATAGACGCAGTTTGGTTTTGCGTAGACGGAACCTCAAAAAGAATATCTGATGACCATATTAATATGATGAATAAAGCTATTAAGGGCTGGAAAAATATTCCTATATTTGCCGTTGTTACAAAATCATTTTCTGAGCTTGAAATTGAAGAAAATAAACAGGCTGTACAAGAAGCATTTGAAAAGGTGGATAAAACAAACCTAAAGAATGTTATTCCTGTTGTTGCTAAGCCATATGCTATCACCAATGAAATAGTCGTTCAGCCAAGAGGTATTGATGAACTCTGTTTAGCTACTATTGAATGCTCTGAAGAGGCTAAGAGCATTAGTGCAGAAAATAAATTGAGAATGACACTACAGCAAAAACGATATAATGCTAATGCTATAGTTGTTGGTGCAACAGCTGCAGGCATTGTAGTAGGTGCTGTACCTATCCCCTTTGCAGATTCGTTTATACTTATTCCAATCGAAACCGGATTAACCAAAAGCATTTTAAAAATCTATGGTGTTAAATTTTCTGGTGAGCTTATATCGTCACTTGTAGGCTCCACAGCCATTACAAATGTTGCAAAAGCTGCTATTTCATCACTAAAGGCTATACCTAACATAGCCTCGTCGGTAATAAACGCTGTTGTAGCAGGCTTTTTTGTTGCTGCTCTTGGCGAGGCAGTTATTGGTTTAGCAGAAGCTATATGCCGTGGTGTTATTGATGTTGAAAAAATAGATTCTGTTGTCAACTATACATCTGAAAAGCTTAAAGAAAACCCTATGCTAGGCTTTGTTGTTGAGTATATAGAAAATAACGCAGACGAACTAAATGGTAAATCAGCTAAAGAGATTTATAAAACAATAGAAAAAGCTCTTAAAAAAGCAGCAATAACAGGAAATTTAAAAGCAAAGAATAAAGAGTAAACAATTACAACACCGAGAGGTAATACCATGCCAATTGAAATCATACGTGAAGATATAACTAAACTTGAATGTGACGCTATTGTAAACCCATCTAATGTAGAGCTGACTCCAACCAGTGGATTTGAACCTGATATACATAAAGCAGCTGGCAAAAGGCTACTTAAGGATTGTAAAAATATTGGTAAAATATCTGTTGGAAGTGCCGTAATTACCCCTGCATACAAACTTAAAGCTAAATTTGTTATCCACACAGCCTGTCCTGTTTGGAATGGTGGCAGCTATAACGAAGAAGCCCTGCTTAAAGCGTGCTATATAAACGCCTTAGAGCTTGCCTTACATAACTCTTGCCAAAGCATCGCATTCCCTATGATTCCAGCTGGTACGTATGGCCACCAAAATGACAAAATACTAAAGCTTGCTATTAACACAATAAACAAATTTTTGTTTGATAATGAGCTGATGGTTTATCTTGTTGTATTTGACAAAACTGCATTCGAATTAAACGATAGACTATTTACTAAAATACAGTCATTTATAGACGATAACTATGCAATCACCCATTCATATAACAATTCTACAGAAAAGCATGGTAGCAGACGATTATTTGGTAGCAGTAAAGACTTTACTAAAATTGCTCATACACCAAAGTGCAACAGTGCATTACGAAAAGCTCCGGCTGACAGTCTCGATAAATGCTGTGATTGTGATTTACTTATATCCGATACAGACGATTATATAAAAAATATAGATGACTATATAAAGCTAGATGAAGGCTTTGCGTTAAAGCTTATGAAACTGATTGACGCAAAGGGTATGAAGGACGTTGAGTGCTACAAAAAAGCAAATGTAAGCAAGCAAACGTGGTATAAAATTATGAACGACAAGCACTACAAGCCAAATAAAAAAACTGTCATTTCTTTTTCTATAGCATTAAGGCTTACACTTGAAGAAACTCAGAACCTGCTTGAATCTGTAGGCTTTATTTTATCAAACAGCAGTCTGTTTGATGTAATCATTATGTTCTGCCTGCAAAATGGTATATATGATGTACTTGAGATTGACTCAATTCTTTTTAAGTACGATCAGGAAACTCTTTATACTAAGCTATGATAAAAATACGTACAGCTTTGCACTAAGCTTCATATTACATATATCAAAACGATAGTTTTAGAAGTATCTCCGAATCCACACAAAAAATTTTCACAGATATTAAATAATGATTAGTACAGGTCAGCAAAAGGCTACATCCCTACCCTTTGGTAAGAGTGTAGCCTTTTGGTATTGGATATTATTTTTTGTATTTTCATATTTTTAATAGAGTTTAGTATTAGTATGAAATAGAATAGGCAAAAAACAAGGAGACTTCGATAAGGAAGTCTCCTTTTCTGACTAG
>JAXJJE010000347.1:0-2525 GCA_036298405.1 Acutalibacteraceae bacterium | reverse complement strand
CTTTGCCATTCTGTTCATTCCTTTTTTGTCCTTTCTTTATATTGTAGCACACTTATCTTCAAATGCAAAAAGTGTGCAAGCTATTTTTATAACTTACACACTTTATTTTACAATCTCTGCGAACAACTCAATAATCAGCAAAATAATATAGTGTGTTTTTCATAACAATCTTCTTTCCTTATTAAAACACCCATATATGCGTACGAATATTTTTCCTATACTGCTTGAATATATAACCTTTAGTGTAGTTTCCTTAGTAGATTTTCCTTTATATAAGTACCTGCAGGCATTTTCCGTTTTGTACCCAGAAACACGGCAAGACAATATACATTACATCATTATGCCTCTTCTTTTTATTATTCAATTGTAAGAATATCGGAAAATCCAGTAATCTCAAAAACTTCCATAACAGCTTCGTTTACATTCAAAATCTTCATTTTTCCTCTTTTCATCATGCTTTTCTGTGCCTTCAGAAGAACACGCAGACCAGCAGAGGAGATATACTCCAATCCTTGAAAATCCAATATTAACTCCTGTGTATCAGCCAAGTAGTTATCCACAACTACTTCCAATTTAGGTGCAGTAGTTGTGTCTAATCTTCCGATGATTTCTAGTGTAGTTAAAATCCCATTTGTATTCTGGTTAATAATCATAATCCATTCTCCTTAATATTTGTTTGCTTAATATAATATGCTTAATTGCTTAGTCAGATAAATGACATGCCTTTATTTTTCCACATTCTTCAAAAGGCTTACTGCAACGAAACATTTATCACTTACATAGTTTTGAGTACCTTATCGTACTCTATGCCAATAGGGTCATAACCAATAATAATGATCTGCCAATGTCCACCTCTGGCATTCCACAATAATCAAATACCAGTCGTTACATACTAACGTATAAAGGAGTTAGCAGTAACATTAAAGTTATCTTCATAATCGTAGATGGTTTTCAGATTCTCTTTCCTTTATCATCGCAAAGTATGAAGAAAAAATCTCTCCTGCTTGAATATCAGTAAACAGGAGAGATCCCACTTGTGTGAATTATAACAAATTTTTTTGCTTACCGTAAGATAGCTGAATATTGTTCAAATTTGATTGTGTAGGATTACAATAGATGTGTTACACAAGGAAAGATAAAGCAGACCGTCGCTCTTGACAAATGAAATAAAAATGCAAAAAGAAGCAAGCCGACAGCGAGAAACTCAAGAACAAAAAGTTAAGAGAAGCTGTCGGAAGCTAATTGTAGCATTTTTAATAAATCATTTGTAAAGAGTAAATCGCAAGCGACGACTAGAAAATGCCTCTGCTCAAAATCTAAGAACAAAAAAGATAGCGAATAGGAAACCTCTGTGTTACAGTTAAGTTACGACGCCAAGAGCAACAGGAGGTATCTATTCGCTATGAATACTGTAACACAAAAGATGAAGTTTCGTCAATCCCTAATTAAATATGCTAAGAAATATGGAGTGACAAAAGCAGCCATTAAATACAATGTAAATCGTCAGTATATTTATCGTTGGAAAAACCGATACGACGGTACACTTCAATCATTAGCTGATAAATCACACAGACCTTTTCATCACCCTAATCAACACACAGAAGCTGAAATAAAGCTAATTAAAGATATGCGTAAAAAAACCTCACGCTGGACTTGTAGTGTTTTGGGTTAAACTAAGACAAAGAGGATACACTCGTAGCATAACGGGACTATATCGTGTTTTAAGGAAACTAGGTGAACCTAGAAAAACTCTACCAAACCCTAAATATATACCTAAGTCATACGAAAAAATGTATTTCCCTGGTCAAAGAGTTCAAATTGATGTTAAATTCGTTCCATCAGCCTGTATCGTTGGTGATGCCAAAGGCGAAAAGTTTTACCAATACACAGCAATTGATGAATACTCACGATTTAGATATATCGAGGCTTTCAGAGAGCATAGTTCGTATTCCTCAGCAACATTTCTTGAAAACATGCTTAAAGCTTTTCCTTTTCAGGTGCATTGTGTTCAGACTGATAATGGTTTGGAGTTCACTAAACGATTACTTAAAGACAACGATTTAACATTATTTGAAAAGAAATTACAAGAAAAAGGTATCAAACATAAATTGATTAAGCCTTATACTCCTCGCCATAATGGTAAGGTTGAGCGTTCTCACAGAAAAGATAATGAGTATTTTTATGCTTCTCATAAATTTTACTCTTTTGATGATTTTAAAAAGCAATTAGCTGTTCACAGAAGAAAGTACAATAATTTTCCTATGCGTCCTCTTGGTTGGAAATCTCCTTCTGATTTTTTAAAGCATTTCCTCCAAACTGGCGAAGTTATTTTCTCTTAATGTGTAACACATCATTGACAAACCTACATATATAAAAAGTAATCAGCAAACAAATAAAATATATGTGCCTACCTGTTACCCCAATACTTTCTGTCTAAATTTCTGTACTGCACTGCCTCGGCTATATGACGGGATTTTATAACCTCGCTTTTATCAAGGTCTGCTATTGTACGGGATACCTTTAAT
>JAXJJE010000346.1:0-3135 GCA_036298405.1 Acutalibacteraceae bacterium | reverse complement strand
GTATAACTACCTTCTCCTGTTTCTTTGTTTTATTGATAAGTATAGCTTAGGTAGCTTTTAATAAAATGTGTTAGTACTAAACACTGTTAAAAAGTGAACTTTTTTACGGCAAATTTTGCACTAAACTTTATACTGTGCCATTTAAAAGCGACGTCCTTGCTGTTGAGAAGTATTAGTTTAGCAAAACTACTCGTAAATCCTTTGTCCACTTTAAGAGTTTTGTGTTACACACAAAAAATCACCTCCAACTCAATTTTAGTTGGAGGTGATTAAAAATAATTTGAATTAACTTTTAAATTATAAGTGTTACAATTCTAACAGCAAATAATACTGTAACAACCCACATTATAGGGTGAATTTCTTTTATTTTGCCTGTACAAACTTTAAGGATAACCCATGTAAGAATACCGTACATAATACCATTTGCAATAGAATATGTGAATGGCATAAATACAAGTGCAATAAATCCACTAAGTACATCTGCAATGTCACCATCAAAGGTCATATTTTTTACTGATTTCATCATAAGCAAGCCTACAAATACAAGTGCAGGTGCAGTAGCGAAGCCAGGAATAGCCAGAAATACAGGTGATAGGAACAAGGCAAGAATAAACATTACAGCTGAGCTTATTGCTGTAAGACCAGTGCGACCACCAGCAGCAACACCAGCTGTTGACTCTACATAGCTTGTTACTGTAGATGTACCTAGCATAGCACCAGAAATTGTACCTACAGCGTCACAGGTTAAGGCTGTGCCAACCTTTGGTAGTTTGCCGTCCTTGTCAAGAAGATTTGCCTGACTTGCTACACCTACCAATGTACCAACTGTGTCGAATAAATCAACAAATAAAAATGCAAAGATAACAGCAATGAATTCTAATGTGTGAGAAGCTAAAAATTTAAAATCAAATTTCATAAATGTAGGCTCTAATGATGGTGGTAAGAATCCAGCAGAAAAATCAGGGATTAATGAAATACCTTGATACCAGCCTATAAGCTCAGCAATAATTCCAAGTACCCATGTTAATAAAATACCCCATAAAATTGAGCCTTTAATGTTAAAATGCCACATAACACCAATTGCAAGCAAACCCACCATTGCAAGAACAAATTCTGGTGTTGCTACATTACCTATGTTAACAAGTGTAGATGGATCATCAATAACAATATTTGCTCCTTTTAAGCCAACTATTGTAATAAACAAGCCTATACCAGCCGAAATAGCATATTTAAGATTTTGTGGTATAGAATTAACAAGTGTTTCTCTGAATTTAAACAGAGATAAAACCACAAAAACTATACCCTCAAAAAGAATAGCAGTAAGTGCTATTTGCCATGGGTTTTCTATTCCCATTTCTGCCACCATAGGGCATACTGTGTATGCAAAGTATGCGTTTAGTCCCATACCAGAGGCAAGCACTACAGGATAATTTGCAAAAAGTCCCATAAGTAATGTCGCAAAGGCTGCCGAAACTGCTGTGGCTGTAAATACAGCACCACTGTCCATTCCTGCATCTGCAAGCATTGCAGGGTTTACAGCAAGAATATATGCCATAGCCAAAAAGGTTGTAATACCAGCAATGATTTCGGTTTTAACATCTGTGTTATGTTCTTTAAGCTTAAAAAACTTATTTAACATATTCATTTTTTCACGCTCCTTTTAATTTTAAACAAAATACAAATAAGTATTTTAAAATAATTATATAATATATCATAAGTATTTTCAACTATAATTATTTAATTCGTTAATAGTTTGTTAACAATGTAGAGATAAAAAAATGTTATTATATACCTACGGGTAGGAAAAATTGTTATTTTAATTTGACCTATACGATGATTTTTGTGAGATTACAACAAAAACTAACTGATAATTTTTAATATTAATTTTGGAGGTTTATTATTATGGGTAGATTTACATTACCAAGAGATTTATATCACGGAAAGGGTTCATTGGCAGAGCTTAAAAACCTACAGGGTACAAAGGCTATCATCGTAGTAGGTGGTGGCTCAATGAAGAGATTTGGTTTTTTACAGCAGGCTACTGATTATTTAACAGAAGCAGGTATGCAGGTTCAGTTGTTTGAAAACGTAGAGCCAGACCCATCTGTAGAAACAGTTATGAAGGGTGCAGAGGCTATGCGTGAGTTTGAGCCAGACTGGATTGTAGCAATGGGTGGTGGTAGCCCTATCGACGCTGCTAAGGCTATGTGGGCTTTCTATGAGTACCCAGAGGTAACATTTGAAGACCTTATCAAGCCATTCAACTTCCCAACACTTAGAACAAAGGCTAAGTTCTGTGCTATTCCTTCAACATCTGGTACAGCTACAGAGGTTACAGCTTTCTCTGTAATTACAGACTATTCAAAGGGTATCAAATATCCTCTTGCAGACTTTAACATTACACCAGATGTAGCTATTGTAGACCCAGCACTTGCTGAAACAATGCCTAAAAAGCTTACAGCTCATACAGGTATGGACGCAATGACACACGCTATCGAGGCCTATGTTTCTACACTGCATTGTAACTACACAGACCCTCTTGCACTTCACGCTATCAAGATGATTCATCGTGACCTTAAAAAGTCATTCGATGGCGATATGCAAGCTAGAGATGATATGCACGACGCACAGTGCTTAGCTGGTATGGCATTCTCTAACGCATTGCTAGGTATAGTACACTCAATGGCACATAAAACAGGTGCAGCATTTACAGGTGGTCACATTGTACATGGCTGTGCTAATGCAATGTATCTTCCAAAGGTAATTAAGTTTAATTCTAAAAATGAAGAGGCTGCTAAGAGATACGCAGAGATTGCACAGTTTATCGGTTTAACAGGCGACACAACAGAGGCTTTGGTAGACGCTCTTATTGCAGAGCTAAGAGCAATGAATGTTTCACTTGAAATCCCTGCTTGTATCAAGGATTACGAGGGTGGTATTATTGACGAGGCAGAGTTTAACTCAAAGCTAAGCAATATTGCAACACTAGCTATTGGCGATGCTTGCACAGGCTCTAACCCAAGAATACCAACACAGGAAGAAATGGAAAAGCTTCTTGATGCTTGCTTCTATGATAAGGAAATCGACTTCTAATTAATACATAAATAGTATAACACCGTATGTCTGCTTTATAGC
>JAXJJE010000345.1:0-2057 GCA_036298405.1 Acutalibacteraceae bacterium | reverse complement strand
GCTGCAAGCTCAAAATTCTGATTTTTAACAGCTATTGCAAGCTCCTGTCTTGTTTTTTCGATTTTTCGTGCTATCTTTACATCAGCACTTGCGTTTGCTGCAACCTTGCCTGTGTGCTGAATATTGCCGTGTATTTTTTGAATTGATGGTAAAAGATCGTCATAAAATTCAGAGTAGCACTCAGAACAGCCTACCTTACCCGAGCGTGCAATATCTGCAAAGGAAGAACCACATCTCTTACATCGACTTGCACTTGTACGTGAAGGTAAACCATCACCAAAAAAGTTACCTAAAAAGCTACTGAAGTCGGTGCCTGTCTGTGCAAAAAAATTGCCATATCCCTTTTTGCTTGCACAGTCAGCACATAGCCATAGTTCGCTGTATTCACCATTTACCATTGATTTGATATGAGTAGATGCTTGATGGTTCTTACATAATTCACAAATCATAAATAATCCTCCTATAAATTATATCTGACTTAATAGCATATTTTTCATTACGGTTGCCCGTACTCTGTTTCTGTATTCCTTAGGTATATCTGCAAATGCTCTTTCAGAAATAGCCGCTCCCATAATTCTCATAACTTCTGGTGGAATTATTCTGTTGGTGGTTAAATTTTCTAAAATCAGCATTGCTGATGTAGCGTCTAAAGTGTTACCCATAGATTTAATTATATGCATAATTATACTACCCTTATCAGTAGAAAAATGGACTCTGGTAATTCGTATATATCCACCACCACCTCGTCTGCTTTCTACTACATATCCATTTTCTTGTGTAAAGCGAGAGCTAAGCACATAGTTAATTTGGCTTGGTACACAGCCAAGTGAATTTGCAAGCTCATTACGTTGTATTTCTGCTGTGCCGTTGCTTTCTTCAAGTATATTTTTTATATATTCAGCTACTAGGTCGCTCATTCTCATAGTATCACCACCTATTTGATTTTGACTTTCTTTGACTTTATTTTATAAAATTGGTCAAACAAAGTCAAGGTCAAAGAAAATCAAATTAATTCTACAAATCTCCTGTTTTCTTTGTTTTTCTTAAAATTTCTTTAAATATCTCGATTTATGCAGTGGATTGTAAAGAATTAGTGAATAAATAATAAATAAAATATGAGCAGTAAAATAACTATATGGTTTACTTTTAATATACAGTTTGATATACTTGTTAATACTTAAAACAGAAAAGAGGAATTATATTTTGAAAGGATTACGAAAATTAATTTGTCTTGCAATGGTTTCTGCAATTTCTATTTCTTCAATTACTGTAGTAGGTGCCGAGGATTTAACTACAGCAACAAAGATTAAGCAGAATGTTACTGTACCTTCAAATGCAATTAATAATAAGGTGGGTTCACTGTTAAAGAAAAATACAGTTCCATTACAATCTATAAAGGTAAAAGAAGCTTTACCAGCTAAATATAGTAGTGTTGATAAGGGCTATGTAACATCTATAAAGAATCAAGGCTCACATAATACCTGCTGGACATTTTCTGCTATGGCTGTTTATGAAACAGTATTGCTGAAAAATGGCTTTGGTACATACGATTTTTCAGAGGAGCACCTTGACTCGTGGTCAACAACCCGTAATAACGGCTACGGCTGGATAAGAGATTTAAACTCTGGTGGCTATTCAGATATGGCTATGGGATATTTTGCGTCGTGGCAGGGTCCAAGACTAGAAGCAGATATTCCTTTTGGTTATGCTACAGGTAAAACCTTTGATAATGTAGATTCTCGTGGTACAACTGAATATGGTGTTACAGGTATTATAAAGCTACCACAGGACGTTGCTACAGTTAAAACTGCTGTTTATGATTATGGTGCAGTTTCGGCAAGCTTTGCGTCAAATGATATGTTTTTTAATTCTGACAAAACAGCTGCTTTTGCATATAAAAAATTCAGTAGCTCATCATCTATTGATGGTCACGCAATAACAGTTGTTGGTTGGGATGACAGCTATTCTAAAACTAATTTTAAAGAGGGCTATCAACCTCAAAATGACGGTGCTTGGCTGTGCAAAAATAGCTGGGGTGATTATAATAGCTTAAATGG
>JAXJJE010000344.1:0-2495 GCA_036298405.1 Acutalibacteraceae bacterium | reverse complement strand
GTCTATAATCGATATATTTTCCATAACAAATGACCCCTTACCTACAACGGAGTAAATAACTCCGTCTTGTTCAAGATTTTTATACGCCTTAGAAACTGTATTAGGATTAACATTAAGCTGTAATGCAAGCTGTCTTACTGGTGGCAGCTGTTGCTTTGGTTCTAACACTCCTAAAGTTATTTGCTTTACAACATTATTGTAAAGCTGTTCGTAGATTGGTTCTCGGCTAGTATAATCAATATTAAACAAGTTCTTCTACTCCTTTCGTTAATTTATTTCATTTGTAATTGTACTAGCTCAATTAGTACACTTTGATTATATATCATACACTTATCTTTTGCAAGTAAAAAATAACATTTTTTTAAAGTTTGTACATTCTGCATTAATTGTACCATCCCGATTAGTACAATAAGTATAGATTGTACTACTTCAATTAATACAATTATCAGATAACGATTATAAAACAGCTTTTATACTAATACCTGATTAAAAATGTACTGATTTTACGAGCAGATTTTACGCCAACCTATTACTAATCCACAGCAATACTGTTGCCTTTACAGGACACAGTATGAAGTTTGGTGCAAAATAAGACGTAAAGAAATCCACGTTTTTTTAATGGAGTTTAGTAATATACTAATACCTGATTAAACGATTGAATAGATTGTCGAACAGAATTTGCTCAGAACGATGACGACGCAGGCAAGCTGTCGCTTGTCAAAGAAAAAACGAAGTGCTGAGTAAATTTTGCCGACAAGAGGTCTAGTGTTTAATCAAGCATTAGTATTATGCCTACTAATTGTATTATACTAATAGCTGTTTAGTAACAGTATAAAACAACAATAATATTAAAACGAATAATATTAAAAACATGTAAAAGCAAGAAAGAGCAGCATTGTGCTACTCTTCCTCGCTTTGTTATGGTTTATATGTAAATTATAGGGGCTAGCAGTTATTTATGCAGCATCTGAATATATAAATGCAGATGTTCTATTGTTACTCTGCATATAGTCATCGATTAACTTCCAGGTATTTGGATATGTATCCTTAGTTACGAAATACTCTTCATCAGAGTCCATTATAACTGAAGATGCATCCTCGATATCATTAGCCTTTCTCAAATCATCCTCTGAAATCACATCACCAATATCGTAGTTCATTCTGACAGAATATACAATCTCGTCTGGTACATCATCAGTTTCTACATACTCTGGCTTTGCTGTTCTCATAGTCTTTGAAAGATTCTTATCTGCAACAAATTCATCTCTTAAAGTGCTGTAAACCTGACTAATAAACTCAGAATCATAAAAGTCACTCTTTTCGTTGTCTGTGTCTATTATTTCCTCTTCAGTTATAGTTGCACCATATTCGCCAATATCATAATCAGATTCGTTTGTTGTGTCGTATAGTGGGTTGTTTGAATATCTCTTGCTCTGACTGATGCCTATCATTGATACATTAGCTTCTTCTGCTGTATCACACTTTGTAATCTTATGCTGGTTCTTAAATGCATCAGTGTTTAGCACACCATTATACTCGTCTTTAATATCCTCATAGTCATAATTACACCATGTATAAGCCTTAATAATCTTTTTACCATTATTAAGCTCGTAAACTATATCAATATTTGATGGCTCGAATGAAACATTAAATGGCTCATAAATCCAATTCATATTAAAGAACATACCCATTTCGTTATGTATATTATCTACTATAGCCTGATGTAAAGCAACAACGCTTTCTCTGTATTGCTTATCCTCTGACTGATAGCTAATCTTTTCGTATTTATCCCCTATAGAAACAAATGCAGGAGATTCTACACCAAGATAAGTATTGTATGCTGGACTATTAACTGATACTGACTTAATCTTGTCTACATCTGGTACATTCATAACACCACCTACAAGACCAGTTGAAATCAGCAGATAAAATACAGCTAGCAAGGCAAAAGAACCACCAAAAATTGGTAAATCCTTTACAAAACGCTTTGTTCCTCTGTTATAAACAAGTGTAGTAATAATGAATGCACCTAAAGAACCCAGCAGAGCACCTGCCATAAATATTAGCAGGGTAGGAACACCAGTTCCAGTTGTATCATAAAAAAATAAATATGTTAAAGCTACAAAGCCTGAAATTAAGCCTATACCTACAGACGCAATTACCTGAATAACAATTTTAGGGAATTTGAAAATGAAGCCTGATTGCACATTTTCATTCTTTCTGATTTTTGCAATAATCATTGCAGCAACAAAGTAAATTACTGTTAATACAGCCCAAAGAGACATTATGATTATCTCATCAGCCAGTGCGTTTGTACCCATATATGAATAAGGTGTCTTTGTAAATGTGAACTCACCAACCATAATAGGCATTCCAAAAGGTGATAACAGCATAATTGCCATAGTTTGTAATGAACGTCCGTACAAAGCATTCTCATTATAGCCTGGTAAAATAAATGCAATCAGATTTATGGTCATATAGATACTACCAGCTAC
>JAXJJE010000343.1:0-2405 GCA_036298405.1 Acutalibacteraceae bacterium | reverse complement strand
CTATTGATAAGGTCTATGAGCTGCTTACACAAATAAATATTAAGCTTGATAAAATGGGTGAAAAATAGAATGGCTTATGTTAAATCAGTTAAGGGTGGTATTAAGGATTCGTCACATATGTACAATGCAGTTGATTATGTTTCAAATCCGTCAAAGGCTGAAAGGGTATATTATTATAATTGTGCTCAGGGTGATACCTATGAGCTTATACATCAAATGAAAAACACCAGAGTTTTATGGAATAAGGATAACAAGATTATGGCTCATCATTTCACTCAATCGTTTTCACCCAATGATAATATAACACCCTTGCAGGCTCACGAAATCGGAACTAAGCTAATCAGTAAATGCTTTATGGGCTATCAGGTTGTTATGTCAACTCACATTGATAAAGACCACATACATAACCACTTTATCGTTAATAATGTAAACCCTGTTACTGGTAGAAAGTACGACGATAATAATACAAGCAAAGGCTTTATCCGAAATGAAAGTGACAAGCTTTGCAGAGAGTATCAGCTAAGCGTAATTGATAAAAAAAGTAAATTCAAAGGGATTGACCAAACTACATATCAGCTTGGCTTAAAGGGTAAAAGCTGGAAAATTAATTTAACTAAGGATTTAGATGAAGCTTTAGCTACCTGTAAGAATCAATCAGAGTTTATCAGCTTTTTTGAAAACAGAGATTATACAATCAAATACAAGGATATACATATCACCTTTCAAAAGAATGGAGAGAAAAAAGGAATCCGAGCTGACACACTGGCAAAGCAGTTTGGTGCGAAATATTCCAAAAAGAATATTGATAAGGCTTTGGGTGTAATTCCTAAAAAGTCAATTGAATACAACCAGCAGAAAAAGAAACACAAACAGATTAAATATAAAAGTGAATATGAACGATTAGAGGAAAAATATTTTGAAAGAAATCCTCCAATGACCTTTAATCAAAACGAAGGAATGATTTTCTCGAAAATTCTATTTTCAAAAAATCCGTTACAATTCACATTGAATTTATTAAGACATCTATTTATTAAAAATAAAAAGAAACAGAGAAAAAAGGCAAAGCAGAAATTCAAAAAGCAAACACCAATCAAAAACCAAGCAACAAAGGATATATCCATAAGCAAAGGCAATATCTCGTATAAGCAGTTAAAGGCAGCACCGGGCGAAACAGCACAAATTAAAATATATGCCTGGCAATTACCAAGACTGCTTACACAGTCTTTCTTCTATCGTTCCTTTATTGATGTTAATAATGGAATAGCAACTGTTTATTTAAAGGAGAAAGACTTAACCAAGCTTGCAAAGGCTCTTGAGCTTTCTGACGAGCTGTTCTTTGTAAAGCAGAATGAACAGCTATCAAACCGAAGAATTTATACTAAGCTAAAAAAGGAAAACAGCAAGGTTAATCATCTTGTTGTTACAGAGGTGCAACGCCAACTATTAAAAGAGCATTTTATAGCCTTTGCTTACTTTGAAAAGGAAGATAAATATAATATAGTTTTTGCTCCACAGGATAAAAACAGAATTATAGAAATACTGTATCCTGACAAAGCAAAGGGAAAATCACAACAGCCTGCAACTGAAACAGCCTATGAGCGTAATCGCAGAATTAATTCTGAGCTTAAGGCTATTGCAGAAAAAACTGGTGACAAATTAGAATACAGGATTATATCCTCTACCAAGCTACACAATCTTGAAAGGTCTGATGTTAAATTTGCTTCTTTCAGGAAGGAGGACGGAGGAAATAACATTGTCTTTTTAAGTAGTGATAAATTAAAGGTTGCTGAAATATTAGCAACCGAAAACAATGAACACATAAACAATGATATAACTAGAAGATAAAGGAAGTGTTTCATCAAAATGAACGATGAAGAATTAAGGTTAAATCTTAAAAACGCTGGAATATATTTGCTGGATTATCTACAGAAAAGCTCTGCAAACTGGACCGAGTTTCTGCGTGCTTCTTCAAATCATTACAGCAGAGATTTTATTGAACAGCTATTGATAACTGCTCACTATCCAAATGCAACTGCTGTAATGGAAAAGGAGCTTTGGAAGTCGAACCACTACAAGGTAAACTATGGCGAAAATGGTATTGCAGTGCTAAAGGATTTTAATGGTGAGTTTTCTAATGAGAATGCAGTACAGGCAGCAGAAATAAAGATTTATTATGATATTTCACAGGTACATCAGATTGCTGGCACAACTATTACTCGGTGGTCCTTGGGTGATGTTGATGAGAAAATAGTGCTTGATAGCATACAAAAAGCATATAATCAAACAGACACAAAATCATTACCTGTTGCTGTGCTTACCTCGTTGGAATCAACTATCACAGAGGCTAATTCTACTATCAAAAATTTCATAATAAACTCAGCAGCATATCAGATTTTAACCCGTTG
>JAXJJE010000342.1:0-3481 GCA_036298405.1 Acutalibacteraceae bacterium | reverse complement strand
TAATCTGCTTGTCTGGCTGTTTAGCAGGAGAAATCCCTCAAAATCTTCTTCGTGGTGACTATACAAAGGCAAGAGAGCTGGTGAATTATTATACAGGTCTTTTTGGCAAGGATGATTTTTATATCGAAATTCAAAATCACGGTATAAAAGAACAGCTTGTTGTACTGCCACAGCTTATTCAGCTTGCAGAAGAAACAGGCGTACAGCTTGTAGCCACAAACGATTGCCACTATATAGATAAATCAGACAGTGAAATTCATAACATCTTACTTTGCATACAAACAAACCATACAATAAACGATGAGGATAAAATGGAGTTCCAGACAGAGGAATTTTATTTTAAAACAGAAGAAGAAATGCTTACTCTCTTTTCATCTGTACCTCAGGCTATAAGTAACACACAGCTTATAGCTGATAAATGTAATGTAAGCTTTGAATTTGGCAAAACAAAGCTGCCTCATTTTGATGTTCCGAATAATCAAGACCACTTTGAATATTTTAAAGAGCAATGCTTTAATGGTTTGTACAAGCATTATGGAAATAATCCCGATAAGTCTATAATCGAAAGACTAGAGTACGAGCTTAAAATTGTCAATCAAATGGGCTATGTTGATTATTATCTTATAGTAAATGATTTTATCCAGTACGCAAAATCAAACGGTATACCAGTAGGCCCTGGCAGAGGCTCAGGTGCTGGTAGTCTGGCTGCGTATTGTATAGGTATAACTGGTATAGACCCTATAAAATATAATCTTCTTTTCGAAAGATTTCTAAACCCAGAGCGTGTAAGTATGCCCGATTTTGATATAGATTTCTGTACTGAACGCAGGCAAGAGGTTATTGATTATGTTGTAAAAAAATATGGTTCAGACCATGTTGCACAGATTATAACCTTTGGTACAATGGCAGCAAGGGGTGCAATTCGAGATGTTGCAAGAGCAATGGCTATGCCTTACAGCACAGCAGACGCAGTTGCAAAGCTTGTACCGAATGAATTGCATATTACACTGAAAAAAGCACTCGAAATGTCATCTGACCTAAAGCTGAAATACGACACCGACTATGAGGTGCATAAGCTTATAGATACAGCAATGGCACTAGAGGGTACACCACGCCATGCTTCAAAGCACGCAGCAGGTGTAGTTATTACAGAGCTACCAGTAAGCGAATATGTACCACTCGCAAAAAATGATGACGCTGTTGTTACACAATTTACAATGACAACGCTTGAAGAGCTGGGATTGCTCAAAATGGACTTTTTAGGACTTAGAAACCTTACAGTTATCCACGATGCCGAAGACATGATAAAACAGATAGACCCAAGCTACAACGAGCAGTCTGTAGACGAAAAAGACCCACTTGTTTTCAAAATGCTGTCACAGGGTAGCTCGGAGGGTGTGTTCCAGTTTGAAAGTGGTGGTATGAAAAGCGTGCTTAAACAGCTAAAGCCAGAAAGCATAGAGGATTTAATAGCTGTAATCTCGCTATACCGTCCAGGCCCTATGGATTCTATCCCTAAATATATCGAGAACCGACATAATCCGTCAAAGGTAACATACAAGCACCCACTTTTAAAGGATATTCTTGAGGTTACCTATGGATGTATAGTCTATCAGGAGCAGGTTATGCAGATTTTCAGAAGTCTTGCTGGATACTCTCTTGGCAGAGCTGATATTGTTAGACGAGCTATGTCAAAAAAGAAAAAGGATGTTATGGAGCGTGAGCAGGAGATTTTTATAAATGGTCTCACCGATGAAAATGGCAATGTTCTTGTTGAGGGCTGTTTAAGACGAGGTGTAAGCAAAGAGATTGCTCAGTCTATTTATTCCGAAATGGAAAGCTTTGCTTCATACGCTTTTAATAAATCTCACGCTGCTGCGTATTCTACAGTTTCGTATAAAACAGCGTGGCTGAAATGTCATTACCCAAAGGAGTATATGGCTGCACTGCTTACCTCTGTGCTTGATAATTTTGGCAAGCTTGCAAGCTATACTGAGGAATGTGCAAAGTATAACATAAAGGTTTTGCCACCACACATAAACTATAGCTCACTTTCATTTACAGTTAACGGCGACGATATTCGCTTTGGCTTAATGGCTGTAAAAAATCTTGGTAAGGGCTTTATTGAAAATATAATCGAAGAACGCAAAAACGGCTTGTTTACTTCGTTTTACGATTTTTGCAGCAGAATGTATGGTAAAAATATTAATTCAAGAGCAGTAGAAAGCCTTATTAAATGTGGTGCACTTGATAATCTTGGTAACAATAGACGAGAGATGATAAGCTCGCTTAAAAATGTGCTTGAAAGCTGTGAATATAACTACAGATATACAAGTGCAGGTCAGCTAAGCTTATTTGATTCAGATGCACAGGAGGATTCTGTACAGCAAACTATAATAAAGCTTGACGATTTTTCTGTAACAGAAAAGCTTGCAATGGAAAAGGAAGTGGCTGGTATGTATTTATCTGGTCACCCAATGAACGAATACGAGAATGTAAGCAAGGCTGTTAAGGCAAATAGAATTTCAAGGCTTTTAAATGCAAATGATAGCAAACGATATAAGGATGGTGACAGAGTAAACGTTCTTGGGGTGCTGTCTAACATAAAGGTGCGTACTACAAAGAATAACCAAACAATGGCTACAGCATTTGTAGAGGATAAAACAGGTGGAATAGAGGTGCTAATCTTTCCACAGGTTTTAAGTAGCTGTGGCAGGCTTTTGGCAGACGGTGCTATCGTCAAGCTGTTTGGCTCACTTAGCCTTAAAGAGGACGAAAATCCTAAATTGCTATGTAACAACATTATGTCAATCAATCAGGTCATACAGTCGCTTAAAAATAAAGAGAACGAAGCTATAACAGAAAATACTACAGCTAATACTGTTAAAGAAGAAAAAACATCAAGAACACCCAAAATAGACTCAGCACCAATTCAAAAAAATGTGTATGGTGAAAAACAACATATTTTGTACCTAAAGGTAGATAACCGAGAAAGCGAAAAGTTTAAGCGAGTTAAAAATATTCTTGAGATTTTTAGTGGAGATACTCAGGTGATTTTAAAATTAACCGACACAAATCAAAAGCTAAGAGCACCAAGAAGCCTATGGGTAATGCTTAATGAGCCTATGCTAAACGAGCTTAAATATATTTTAGGTGAGGATTCTGTTTTCTTATCATAAATAGTCAGTAAATTTAATTTTGATATTTTTGTTAAAGTTTTTACTTGAAAATATTAAGTGATGAAATTATAATATAATTAACAAAAAATATATTTTAGGGGTTGAAATTTATGTCAGAAAAGGCAATAGCTATATTAACAAGTGGTGGTGATGCACCAGGTATGAACGCTGCTGTGCGTGCAGTTGCAAGAGCAGCACTATGCAAGGGTATGCGTTGCATTGGTGTGCGTAGAGGCTTTAATGGATTGCTTAATGGTGATGTTTTCGAGATGAATCTGCGTACAGTGTCTGGTATTATACAC
>JAXJJE010000341.1:0-6552 GCA_036298405.1 Acutalibacteraceae bacterium | reverse complement strand
TGGTGGGTAATGTAACCAATTTGCGAAGCAAATTGATTGCTCAGGGGCAAAGCCCCTGCAAACTACAATTTACTAAATCAAGGAGGTGTATCATGGCTTCGTTATTTGAACAGCCTATAAAGTTTCTAAAGGGTGTAGGCGAAAAAAGAGCCGAGCTTTTTGCTAAGCTTGGTGTAAATTCTGTTGGAGAGCTTATTTGCTATTACCCACGCACCTATGAGGATTGGAGTAATATAGTAAATATATCTGATATAAAACCAGAGGAGGTTTGCTGTATAAAAGCAGTTGTTACAGCACCACCATCAGAAAGCCGTGTGTCTGGTGGCAGAATAATTACAAAGGTACGCCTTGCAGACGATAGTGGTGTTGTTACTGCAACCTTTTTTAATAATAGATATGTAAAAAATATGCTTGTGTATAATTGTGAATACCTGTTTATGGGTAAGGTGAATTATTCTATGAATAGGGCAGAGCTTATCTCGCCGGAGTTTGTGCAAACAAATAAGGCAAAGGAGATTCGCCCTATATATGGCTGTACACACGGCTTAACAACAAGACAAATAGAAAATACTGTAATAAACGCATTACAGCTATTGCCTGAAAAAATAAAAGAGGGTATCCCTGTTGATATACGAGAAAAATACGATTTAATTACCTATGATGAAGCAATCAGAAGTGTGCATTTCCCTAAGGATATGGAAGCATTGCTTAAAGCAAGAAAAAGACTTATTTTTCAAGAGCTTTTAGTTTTATCCTTAGGCTTATACTCTATGAAAAACGGCAGAAGAAGCGAAACTGCAGTTAAAATAGAGCATTCATATCTTGACGAATATAAAAAGCTTTTACCCTTTACACCTACAGAGGGTCAGCAAAAAGCAATGCAGGATTGTATTGATGATATGATTAATAGTCAATATCCTATGAGCAGACTGGTGCAGGGTGATGTTGGCTGTGGAAAAACAGCAGTTGCAGCAGGTGTAAGCTATAGTGTTATAAAAAACGGATATCAGGTAGCTTTTATGGCACCAACTGAAATTTTAGCAGAACAGCATTATAATTCTCTTACAAAGCTGTTTGAGGGTACGGGTGTTAATGTAGAGCTTTTGGTTGGTGGTAACAAGGTAGCACAAAAACGTAGAATAAACGACGCACTTGCAACAGGTGCGTGTGATTTAGCAGTTGGTACTCACGCTTTACTGTCAGATACAGTAGAGTTCAGAAATCTGGGTCTTGTTATTACAGATGAACAGCATCGTTTTGGTGTAGCACAAAGAAATACGCTTGTAGAAAAGGGAGAAAATCCACATCTGCTTATTATGTCAGCCACACCAATCCCTCGTACGCTTGCTTTGATTGTTTATGGAGATTTAGATATTTCTATTATAGATACTATGCCACCGGGCAGACAAAAAATTGATACATTTTTGGTTAACGGCAAAAAAAGAAAAGGTATGTATGGCTTTATAAAGGAACATCTTGATAACGGCAGACAGTGCTATATTGTATGTCCAGCCGTAGAAGAAAACGAGATGTTCAATGTAGCAGCAGCCGAGCAATACGCAGAGAAGATACAAGAAAACGAATTCAGAGATTATACCGTTGGTGTTTTACATGGCAAAATGAAGCCAGCTTTAAAAGAAGAAATTATGACAAGCTTTAAAAACGGAGAAATTCAGATACTTGTAGCTACTACGGTTGTAGAGGTAGGTGTAGATGTACCTAATGCAACCGTTATAGTAGTAGAAAATGCCGAGCGTTTTGGTCTTTCTCAGCTACATCAGCTAAGAGGCAGAGTGGGTAGAGGTAGTGAAAAATCCTATTGTATTTTAATGTCAGACAATACAAATCCAGATACACAGCAAAGACTAAAAACTATGTGTGTTACTAACAATGGCTTTGAAATAGCAGACACCGATTTAAAGCTTCGTGGTCCTGGTGATTTTTTTGGCTCACGCCAGCACGGCTTGCCAGAGCTGAAAATTGCAGATTTAGCTAATGTTGATTATCTTAAAACAGCAAGTCACGCTGCAGACGAGATAATAAAAAAAGACCCATATTTACAGCTTGACGAGCATAGAATGTTAAAAGCAGAGGTAAAACGACTATTTGCTAAAATAGGTGAGGGTGGTTTTAATTAATTTTCAACAAAGTTTAATTAAAGGTTTGTAATTTTGACATTAATAGTGTATTATATAAGCTGTGAATATATCGCTTAAAATTAAATAAAAAGGTGTGTTTAAAAATGAAGAAAAAGCTTTCTGTTCTATCTACACTTATAATGATAATTATTATACTAGTTAATTCAGTGGTGCCAGTAGGTGCAGTTAAAAACTCAATTAATTTTAAACCTAAAACAGATATCTTTTATCTTGTTAATATGGATACAGATACAGTTGTTTATAGTAAAAATTCAGACAAAAAGTGCTATCCTGCTTCTACTACAAAGATAATGACATATATTGTTGTTACCGAAAATATCAAAAATCCAGAGAATGAAAAGGTAAAGATTAAGCAGGAGCTGCTAGATCAGCTTGCTGGCACAGGTAGCTCATTGTCTGGTCTTGAGGATTATGTAGGAGAGGAGCTTACAGTGTTCCAGCTTTTACATTGTATGATGGTAAGCTCAGGTAATGATGCTGCACTTGTTCTGGCTGATTATGTTGGTAAGGGTAGCGAAGAGGAATTTGTAAAGCTGATGAATAGCAAGGCTAAGGAGCTTGGCTGTAAAAACACAAAATTTATGAATTCACACGGACTTCATGACGATAACCAATATACAACTGCTGAGGATTTATTTGTTATTACTCGCTACGCTATGACTACACCATACTTTACAGATATTACAGATACAGTTGAATATTACATAGATGGCGATGACGAAGAGCCTTTAACAAACACAAATCTGATGCTTCATAAGGATGAAGAGGATTATTACTATGAATATGCAAAGGGTATAAAAACAGGTACAACAGACGAAGCAGGCAGATGTCTTGTCTCGGTAGCGTTAAAGGACAATGTTTCTTATATGTGTATAGCAATGAATGCTCCTTGCTATGATAAAGATGGTAATGAGCTTGAAACAAACTATGCAATACAAGAGAGTAAAAAGCTTTATGAATGGGTGTACTCAAATGTTACAATGCGTACAGTGCTTGGTCAGGATGATAAGTTAGCAAGCGTAAATGTTAACTATTGCGAAACAGCAGATAAAGTAAATCTGGTGCCAGAGTATTCATACTCTACAATGCTTTCAAAGGATATTAAGGATAGCGATATTGTAATTACTACACAATGTCAGCAACAGATAGACGCACCAGTTACAAGAGGAACAGTTTTAGGTACAGCCACTGTTTCTTATAAGGGTGAACAGCTTACGAAGGTTAATCTTATTGCAGCAGAAAATCTTGAGAAAAGTGATACTCTTTACTTCAAGGCGATTGCAATGAATATACTTACATCTAAATTGTTTATTACAATAGTAAGCGTAATAGCTGGATTATTTGTATTATATGTTGTATTTGTAAATGTATTTGCAGTAAGAAGAAAGAAAAGGTCTAAATAATTTATTATCAACTATTTTTGTTAATAAATATCTAATTTAATCACTACAATATTTATAATTTATAAAAATTATGCAAAGATTTATCTAAAAAAAATAAATCTTTGCATTTTTATTTATATGTGTTATAATTATATGGAATAAGTATATTTATTGGAGGTAACATGAGTAATACGGTTGTTTCTGTGGTTATTCCTTATTTAGAGGAAAATAACAAAATAATAGATACTCTATCATCAATATGTAAGCAGAAGGGTTTTGATTCCACAAAAATAGAAGTGCTTATTATAGATACTACCGAAAATAGTAGCAGTAAAGAGGCTATAGGTAATCTATCCATCTGTAAGGTTATCAGCACTACATCTGTTAAAAACGAAGCCGAGGCTTGCAATCTTGCGACAGAAAATGCTGTGGGTGAATATATTACAGTGTGCCGTTGTGGTGATGTTTTTAGCAATAAATATTTTAAGCAATGCCTGAAAGCTTTTGATGAATTTGAAAATGTGCCTTTTGTATCAGTAATGCGTTACTGCGTGCACCCTATTTTTAAAGAGCCAAAGGCACATAGATTGAATATTCTTGATATAAAAGAAAATAAGCCTATAAATGTTGAAGAAAATCCTAGCTTTATTTGTACAGAGATATTTGGTACACTGTTTAAAGCTTCGATATTTAAACAATATAAAATTAATACACAGCTAAAATATGAGTATTTTCAAGACTTTATGCTAAGGCTGCAGCTTGACTATCCAGAGTATATCTGTGCGTGTCAGCCTGAATATAATTACCTAATGCCTTTAGAGGACGACTTTTTATATTATGTTCCAACCAATTATAAGGATTGGTACGAGCAGTCAATGCGTGAGTTTTTGCTGGAGCTTGCAAAAGCCTGTATTGATAAGGTAGGTACAGTACCAGCGTATATTCAGTTTTATTTCATATATGCAATCTCAACAAGATTTTTAGCTAATATGAATAATCGTAACAAACGAAATATGTCAAAAGAAGAGCTGGCAAGCTTTTTTGAAAGTGCAAGACAGGTTTTGAAGTTTGTTGATAATACACACGTACTAAACAGTAATAAATACAAAGTATTAGGCTACAGCGAAGAGGCTGCCGAGATGTTCTATATGCTGAAGTATAATTGCATATTCAGTGATATGCCTTTAGTAAATGTAGAGGGTAAAAGTGAGGTTTATTTAAACTGCGACAACATCTTTGTTTCTCGATTAACCGACCAGCGTGTGGGTATGCATGTTATAGATTATCGTGACGGCAAGCTGATTATAGATGGTTCATTCAGACGAGTTTTTGATCTTGACGAAATAGAGCTTTATGTAAAGCTTAATGACCAGAAATATACACTAACCGATACTGACCGTTATTCGCTTACAAAGTATTTTGATATAAGTGCATACAAAAAGTTTACTTTCCATCTGGAGCTACCACTAGACCCTGATGAGCCAGTGCAGAGTGTTCAGTTCTTTGCAAAGTACAGATATAGTGTAATTCCACTAAAGCTTTCATTCCTGCACCACTGGGCAAAGTTCGCTTTATCTCCTAAAAATTCATACTGGAGATTTAATAAGTATATAGCTAAGCTTAACAACTCAAAGGAAATTGTAATTACACACGCTAATCCAATAGACACACTAAAAAGCGAGCTTAAATTTCTGCCAGGTGTGTTCAAAGAGAGTAAGCGTTCATTTATAACAAGAATACAGTACTGGATAACAAGACCATACTTTAAAAATAAAAAGATATGGCTGATGTATGACAAGCTGTATAAGGGTGGAGATAGCTGTGAATATCTATACAGATATTGTGCAGACAAAAAGGACGGTATAACAAGATATTATATAATCGATAAGAATACATCTGATTATAAAAGCTTGAAGGAAGCAGGCTTAAAGCCAGTAAAAACTCGTTCATTCCTGCACAAAATGGCGTTCCTTAATACAGATATTGCCCTTATTACAAACTCGAATGTATTCCCATTTAACGGCTACAGTATGGATCGTTCAAGATTTATAAGAGGCTTGTGTAACTTCCCTTCAATGTGTTTACAGCACGGCTTGTCAGTACAAAAGTGTGCTATGGCTCAGCAGAGAATAGTGGATAATACTCAGATGTATTTCTTGGCTTCTAAGTACGAGCACAAAAACCTTAGCCAGCATGCTTATAGCTACAGCAATTTTAATATTCTTAAAATGACTGGTATAGGCAGATATGACGGACTTATAAATAACGACCAAAAGCAAATTCTGCTTTCTCCAACATGGAGAATGTACAACGCTATGCCTGTAACAACAAGTGAGGGTGAGCAGCGTAACTACAACCCAGAATTTAAAAATACAACCTACTATAAGATTTATAACGACCTTATCAATAATCAGAAGCTTATCGAAACAGCAAAGAAAACAGGCTATGCAATCAAGTATTTGTTGCACCCGATATTAAGTGCACAGGTAAACGATTTCAAACCAGATCCTTATGTAGAGGTAATTTCTTCTGTAGGTGATTTAAGCTACGAAAAGATTCTTACAGAGTCAAGTCTTATGGTTACAGACTATTCTGGTGTACAGTTTGATTTCGCATATATGAAAAAGCCACTTGTTTATTTCCATCCATCACAGCTACCTGCACATTATGATGATGGAGGCTTCTTCTACGATACAATGGGCTTTGGTGAAATTTGTACCGAAAGCGACCAGCTTGTAGATACACTTTGCGAATATATGCAGAATAACTGCCAGATGAAGCAGATGTATATAGATAGGGTAGATGATTTCTATCATTTTGATGACCACAATAACTGCGAGCGTATATATAAAGAAATTCTTGAATATCAAAAGCAGGTTGATAAGGACAAGATGAGAAAATAATATTAAAATAAAAAGACCAACTTTTGCGAGTTGGTCTTTTTTGCGTACAAATTGTAGTTTGTGTGACTAATAACAAACTGCGATAGAGAAAAACGTAAAGTTTAGGTC
>JAXJJE010000340.1:0-7426 GCA_036298405.1 Acutalibacteraceae bacterium | reverse complement strand
TTAGCTGAACAGTGCATTGGGAAGATACCCTGCTTTGGTAGTACGTAGTTCATTACTGAGAATACAGACTTCTTAATCTCACCAGCGTACTGTGTACCAACGATAAGAACAAGGTGCTTCTCATAGTCAACCATAATAGCAGCCTCTGAACGAGTGTTGTCACGCTCAGGAATGCACTTGAAGCCAGGAGCAGCGATGATTGTGTAGTCTTCCTTAAAATCAACCAACTGCTCAGCTGTTGGACGACGAAGTAGCTGATGAATAAACATATTCTGAGAAGCTAGCTCGTTTACAATACGGAAAGACTTTGTGTACTTAGGATCTGCACCAGCAAAGCCATCGAAAATGAAGATTTCACGGTTCTGTAGGTAAGCGATAACCTTCTCATATAGAGCGTCAAATACCTCTTGTGTAGTTGGCTTATTTACCTTACCCCAAGCAATCTCATTATGAACGCCCTCTGAATCAACGATGAACTTATCGTTAGCTGAACGACCTGTATACTTACCTGTCTTAACAACAAGAGCACCAGTGTTGCTGATTGTACCCTCACCACGACGAACAGCAGCTTCTGTTAGCTGAGCTGGTGTTAGGTTACGGTAAACAGCTGATGGGTTAATAATTCCTAGTTTTTCTAGACCATATGTTTCCATTGGATTTATCCTCCTTAAATTAACATCTATACGTTATTTTTAGCATAAATTATGCTGATATACTCATTATGACATTCATTTATATATTTGTCAAGCGTTTAGAGCACTTAATTCATAATTTATTAAGAATTTTGCATAATTTTCACATTGCAAGTTCGTTTTAATTCTTTTTTACTTAAATTTCACGCACTCAAAAGGCCAGAAATGCAATTTTTATTTTATCGGTTGCATTTTTACTAATTTTTAAAGCGTAAAAATTAATACAAAATTACTGCTGTGCTCAGCTTGCATTTATCGACTTTTTTCTGTATTATATACATATGAATTCTGCAACAAAGGGTGGTATAAATATGACCGTTACAGACTTAAAGGAGCAGCTATGTTTACGCTCGGCATACTCCAATATGGATTGCAACAAAATAATAAATGGTTGCTATATTGGCGACTATTTAAGCTATGTAATGAAAAACGCAAAGCCACAAAACATATGGCTTACAGTTGTAAACAACCCAAACACCGTTGCAGTTGCTATGCTTAAGGGCTTAAGCTGTATTATAATGTGCGAAAATGTTAAGCCTACAGAAGAAACTATAAAAATAGCAACCGAAAAGAAAATTCCTATTTTATTATATAACAAAACAGCCTATCAGCTGGCTGTAGAAATCAGCAGGGTGATTTAATATGCAGGATTTACAGGATTGTGTACTTGAGCTTGTAAAAAATTCAATAGAAGCCAATAGCACACTAATTGAAATAAGCGTTTTTCAAAAAAACGCCCGTCGTCTTTTATTGCAGGTAAAAGACAACGGCTGTGGTATTGCTCCTGATTTATGCGATATATGCCAAAGTCCTTTTTATTCCACAAAGAATAAAGATATTGGTATGGGACTACCACTGGTAAAGGAGCTTGCACTGCGTACTGGTGGTGACTTTGCTGTGGAATGTAATAGTGACAGAGGGATAACTGTATCTGCACTATTTAAGCCATACAATATTAATATGGTACCAATAGGCGACATATACAGAACTACAATACGGCTGATAAAGCAATATAACACAATAGATTTTGTGCTATGCCAGAAAACAGGCAACAAAAACATTACTATAGATTCTCGTTTTTCAAAGTCACATAAGGAGTAATATGGTATTTATTGTAATTTTTATAACTGCTTTTTTAGTTTATGCAATATGTGCTGTTTTTCTGATGCTTTATTATGCAACAAAAAAGCCCTTTACCTGTAACAGCACCCTTGTTGTACTGGGCTGTCAGGTAAAGGGTAACAGACCAAGCAAAAGTCTTAAACGCAGACTTGACACAGCATATAAATTTCTTAACGAAAACAAAAGCGTTTGCTGTGTAGTATCTGGTGGAAAAGGAAGTGACGAGCTTATTAGCGAGGCTGACTGTATGTACAGCTATTTAGTTAATAAGGGCATTGCTCCACAAAGAATTTTCAAAGAAAGCACCTCTACCAACACAGAAGAGAATCTTGTAAACTCAGCCAGACTTATCAAAACAAACGCTTTGCCACATAATATAATAATCACCACCGATTTTTATCATCAGCTACGAGCAAGCATAATCGCCAGAAGACACCACATAAAAACATCTGGTGCATTAAGCTGTGTGCCATCTGTTAAATTTGCAATACTCTTTACATTGAGAGAGCTTATTGCCATACCACACGAAATTATAAAGCCTATAATCAATTAAGCAAAAAGCCTGTTCCGTGACCTTATCACAGAGCAGGCTTTTTACTGCCGTATTATTATGCTCAACTAAATAATCTTATACTATTTCTGTTCTAAACAGTGGATAAGATTTTCGAGCAGATTTTTTATCTGACTAATAGCATACCACAGCAAGGCTGACGCCTTGCGAGGACGTAGTATGAAGTGTGGTGCAAAATATGCCGTAAAGACATCCACTTTTTAATAGAGTTTAGTATAAGCATTACAAAATCAGTCAAATCATACTGCTCATCAACATAATAATAGCCTACATCTTCTTTTATATCCTGTAAAAAATTACTCATACCTTTCTCCTACCCTCATTATTCTTTCAAGTTTATAATTTAACAGCTTTAGATAGCCTTTTTACCATAAAAACAGAAAATATAATTTTAATAATATCCGGTATTACGTATGGCACTACGCACCATAAAAGCCCATAGATAAAATCACTTTTCATAACCACGCAAAACCACGCTGTACCAAAGGCATAGCATACCAACAAACCAAGCACCATTGCCACAGCAAGCACGCCTGTAACCTTGCCTAATTTTTCTGTTATAACACCCACAACAACTGCCATAAAGAAAAATCCGATAATATACCCACCTGTAGGTCCAAGCAAATAACCTACCCCAGACGAAAAGCCCGAAAACACAGGCAAGCCGACAACCCCCAGCAGTATGTATATAATCACACTAACACCTGACAACCTTGCACCTAAAACAGAAGCCGATAAAAACACACCCACTGTTTGCAATGTAACAGGTACCTGTCCAAACGGGATTATTATTTGCGAGCAAACCACAAGCACAGCTACAAATAAAGCTGTAAAAACTATATCTGTTATTTGGGCAGACTTATTTTTACTATCTCTTATTTTTTCAAGGCAATTTACTTTTCTGTCAGCTTTCATTTTTTAAATCCTTAAACAACTTAATTAATACACACATTATAAAATCTATCGTGTATATTGTCAACGCACTATATACATTAATATAAAAGCAGAGAATATACACCACAGTGTACATTCTCTGCAAATTTACATTCTATACAGAATTTGATATTAAGCCGATTACAATACAAACGATAACAGCAAACATAAGTGCAATAGCTACTACTGCTACCTTAAAAATTCTTTCGTATTCTTCAAGCTTAGCCTGATTTTCTTTTAGCTGTTCTTCTGTTAATTCAGCCTTTGAGCTTTCTTTATTTGACATAGCCTAACTAAACTATTAGTTAGTTGGTATGTATGGTCTGATTGAACTTGCAATTGTTGTGATAGGATGTGACTGTAGAAATACTCTACCAGGACCTGTAACAACTGTGTTAAAGAAGCCCTCTCCACCAAATACCATATTTTTTATACCGCCACCTGCTTTTTGAATATTCATAGTACAAGTAGCATCCATAGCAGCCAGATTACCTGTATCAACAATAATCTGCTGACCTGGGCCTAGGTTATACTGTTTGCAATAACCATCAATCTCGATAAAGGCTGTACCCTGACCAGAAAGCTTCTGCATAACAAAACCTTCACCACCAAATACAGCACCACCAATCTTGTGATTAAGATGAATTGATAGGTCTATACCTGTTGTGCTTGCTAAAAAGCCTGACTTCTGTACAATTATAGGCTGATTAGGTGTAATTTCAAAAGGAAGAATTGTACCCATAAAGCTTGGTGCAATTGTGATAAATCCAGGACCATTCATAGCTGTGTAACGATTCTGGAAAATAGACTCACGACTAACTATTTTTGTAAAAGCTTTAGATATTCCACCTGCTGTTGTTTCCATCTTTAGGTTTGGTGACATCCATACCATACCACCACCTTGAGTTACTATAGTTTCACCTGCATCTAAATTCACCTCTAGAACAGGCATTACTCCGCCTTCAATATTGTAATTCATAATTAAAACTACCTCCTATAAATTCATAAAATGTACCTATGTACATTTTGATTATATCACATACTATTGAATAATTCCACTAAATTTGTTAATAAAAATATAAAAACAGGCTACTAAAACGCAGCCTGTTTATCTTTTTATGTCATATGTTATCTTGCGTACTCGATAGCACGACTTTCTCTTATGATATTAACCTTAATTTGACCAGGATAGTCAAGGTCAGCTTCTATCTTGTCGCAAATTTCACGAGCAAGCAGAACCATTCTATCGTCGTCAATAACATCAGGCTTAACCATAATTCGTACTTCTCTACCAGCCTGAATTGCAAACGAGCTTTCAACACCCTCAAATGACATTGCAACCTCTTCAAGCTTTTGAAGTCTTTTAATGTAATTTTCAAGATTCTCTCGTCTTGCACCAGGTCTTGCAGCAGAAATAGCATCTGCTGCCTGTACAATACAAGCGACGACTGTTTTAGCCTCGATATCACCGTGGTGAGCAGCAATAGCGTGTACAACAGCTGCGTTTTCTTTATACTTCTTGGCTACATCTACACCTATTTCAATATGTGAGCCCTCAATTTCGTGGTCTAAAGCCTTACCTATATCGTGTAGCAAGCCTGCACGCTTTGCAATAGCAGGGTTCAAGCCTAGCTCCTGTGCAATCATACCCGACAAGAAGCAAACCTCTTTTGAATGGTCAAGCACATTTTGACCATAGCTTGTTCTATAGCGTAAACGACCAAGTAGCTTGATAAGCTCTGGATGTATACCGTTAACGCCTGTTTCTATTACAGTGCGTTCTCCCTCTTGTTTAATAGTTGCCTCAACCTCTTTACGAGATTTCTCAACCATTTCTTCAATCTTTGCTGGGTGTATTCTACCATCTGATACAAGTCGCTCAAGTGCAACTCTTGCAATCTCACGGCGAACAGGCTCAAAGCAAGATATTGTAATAGCTTCAGGTGTATCATCAATTATAAGGTCAACACCTGTGATTGTCTCAATAGCACGGATATTTCTACCCTCTCGGCCGATTATACGACCCTTCATTTCATCATTTGGTAATGGAACAACAGAAACTGTAGCCTCAGCAACATGGTCAGCAGCACAACGCTGAATAGCAAGAGAAATAATATTTCTCGCTTTTTTGTCACATTCATCTTTTAGCTGTTGCTCGTATTCCATAATTTTAGAAGCTTTTTCGTGTGTAAGCTGTTCATCAAGCTTTTCTAGAATAAGAGCCTTTGCCTGCTCCTTTGAAAAGCCAGAAATATTTTCAAGAACCTCAAGATGACTGTTCTTGATACGTTCTGCTTCTGCAAGCTCATCCTCAACAGCCTTTTGCTTCTTAGCAAGCTTTTCTTCCTTTTTCTCAAGGTTTTCAAGCTTTTTCTCGATAGCTTCTTCCTTAGACTGTATTCTACGCTCTTGACGCTGAATTTCTCGTCTTCTGTCGTTAGCCTCTTTTTCGGATTTATCTCTTAGCTGGTGAATTTCATCTTTAGCCTCAAGAATAGCCTCTTTCTTTTTAGCCTCGGCTTCTTTATAGGCATTATTTACAATCTGCTGTGCCTCTGCTTCGGCTGAACCAATTTCTGCCTCTGCAATTTTTTTACGGTGATTAACTCCCATAAAAAATGCAACTACACCAGATATAGCACCAACTGCTACAATAAGCACAATAACTAACCATAAATCCATCGTAATGGCACCTCCTTGTTTGAATTTTGATACAATTAAATTTCGTTAAAGTAATTATATAAACTCGTGGTGCCCGTTATCAGGGATACTATATTCAATTTTTAATTCAATTTTTTAATACGGAAAACAATCCGTAAAAATACAGACATATCAAAAAACTATGTCTAAAATATTTTAAAACTAAAATTAACTAAGTATTAAAGACAGTTCAAAATTAACACAAAAATGAAAAATATATAATAACAGGCTCATTAGAGTCTATTTAATCAAAACTGATAAAACTTCTGTAGTTTTATACTTATATTAGAATAACATTTTTATAGATTATTGTCAACTATGACAACATAAAAATAAAAGTAAAATGCAATAATAACAATAATTAATTCATTGATTTTTGTTAATACTGTATATATTGCATTATTAACAATTGAGATAATTAACATTAAAATCTTTCTCTGCTAAAAATATGTAAGAAATTTGTGTTAAATTTTTTCATAGGTCTTGTATTTATTTTAAAAATGCTATAAAATAGAAGTGCTAATTGATATTTAATTAACTGACAAAAACAGTAAGTAAAAATCCAGGAGGTAATTATCATGGCAATTAAAGTTGGTATTAATGGTTTCGGCCGTATTGGTCGTCTAGCATTCAGACAGATGTTCACAGCTGAGGGTTACGAGGTTGTAGCTATTAACGATCTAACAGATCCTAAGATGCTTGCTCATCTTCTAAAGTACGATTCAGCTCAGGGTCGTTACGAGCTAGCTGACAAGGTTACTTGCTCAGATAACTCAATCACAGTAGACGGCAAAGAGATTACAATCTACTCAGAGAAGGACGCTAAGAACATTCCTTGGGGCGAGCTAGATGTAGACGTTGTACTAGAGTGTACAGGTTTCTACTGCTCAAAGGCTGCGGCTTCTGCTCACCTAGAGGCAGGTGCTAAGAAGGTTGTTATTTCAGCTCCAGCTGGTAACGATCTAAAGACAATCGTATACAGTGTTAACGAGAACACACTAACAGCTGATGACAAGATCATTTCTGCTGCTTCTTGTACAACAAACTGCCTTGCTCCTATGGCTAAGGCTCTTAACGACCTAGCTCCAATCAAGAGTGGTATCATGGCTACAATCCATGCTTACACAGGTGATCAGATGGTTCTTGATGGTCCTCACAGAAAGGGTGACCTAAGAAGAGCTAGAGCTGCTGCTGCAAACATCGTTCCTAACTCAACAGGTGCTGCTAAGGCTATTGGTCTAGTTATTCCAGAGCTAAACGGCAAGCTAATCGGTGCTGCTCAGAGAGTTCCAGTTCCAACAGGTTCAACAACAATCCTAACAGCTGTTGTTGATGGCACAGTTACAGTTGAGTAGATCAACGCTGCTATGACGGCTGCTGCTTCTGATAGCTTTGGCTACAACGAGGA
>JAXJJE010000339.1:0-12332 GCA_036298405.1 Acutalibacteraceae bacterium | reverse complement strand
GTGTTGAATGGTGCAAAGCTGTCTATATAGCTGTAAATATCCTGTACTGTTGTTATGCTTTGCTCTGTGCCAGTTTCGGCATATGCTGTAAGTGCCTTTGCATAGCTTATATAATTATTGGCTGTGCTGCTGTATTTGTCAGCTGTAAGCATACCGTTGCCCTTTTTAAGCAGAGCATTCGCAGTTTTCTCTATATAGCTCTTGTTTTCTGCCTTCTGGTCAGGGGTTAATGCACCGTAATACTTTTTTAGACAAATGTTGTCACTTACAACACCAGTATAGAAAACACTCATTACTGTGTATAGCTTGTTTTCTGCAATGGTGGCTTCTTCGTATTTAATATCAAAGCCGTTGCTGTACAGGTATTCTCTTAAACAGTCAGCTTTTGTCATTGGCTGTAGGATAAGATGATATTTTTCGTTTTTTATCCAAGGTGCTTTTGAAATAATATCAGCTATAAGCTCACCACCCATGCCTGCTATTATAATATCATCTGCCAAATCAGGGTTAATCTGCTGTAGTCCGTCTGACAGGCAAGGTGTTACAAGGCTTGTAGCACAGTATTTTTCTATTGTCTGCACACCTCTTTTTAAAGGCTCGGGGTTAATATCTGCTGCAATTGCAGAGGTTGATATATTGTTTTTGCAAAGCCATACAGGTAAATATGCGTGGTCTGTGCCTATGTCTGCTACACGGTGGTTTTTTCTTACCATACTTGCACACAGGCTTAGTCTGTTATCTAAATCAAATAATTTTATATCCATAGCTTTTTTCTCTTTCTGTAAAAATAAAATAGTGATTGGTACTATTACACCAATCACTAAGCTTAAACAAGTTTTATAGAATTATTTGCCAGCGATGTGCTTGTTGATTTTCTCAACCATCTCATCTGCGTCTACACCGTGTACCATACAAGCGTCACCTAAGCTTTCGCTTCTTGCTGTAGGGCAACCTAGGCAGTGCATACCCATTTCCATAAAGATTGGAGCTGTTGAGCTGTCAAAATCAAGAATATCACCGATAACTGTATCTTTTGTAATCTGCATTGTTATTTCTCCTTTATTTTATTAAATTCCCTTATTATTATACCCTAAAATTATTCTGTATGCAATATGATTGATGATTAAAGCGTTAGTTATTTGCAATTAATTTTGGTGTTACATATAGGGTTTTATTTTTTACATAAATAACCATACCAGGCTTTGCACCACTTGGCTTACTGACATTTTTCACTAATGTATAATCAACAGGTACCTGTGAGCTGTTGCGAGCCTTGCTGTGGTAGGCTGTAAGCTGTGCTGCCTCTAGCAGTGTGGTGTCGTCAACCTCTTTACCCTCGGTTACGATGATTGTATGTGTGCCGTGAATCTCCTTTGTGTGTAGCCAGATATCGTTTTTGGCTGCTGTTTTCAGTGTCAGCTTGTCATTTTGCTTGTTATTTCTACCCACTAAAATTGTAAAGCCTGTTGATGAAATGAATTTAAGTGGTGGCAGTGAAGCGAGCTTTTTCTGCTTGCCCTTTGGTGCTTTCAGATAGCCTTGCTCGGTAAGCTCGGCACGGATTTCTGAAAGCTCGGCTTCTGTTGTGGCTCTGTTTAAGCTTTCCAGCACCGTGTCGATATATTCTAAATCCTCAGTAGCCTTTTGGATTTGCACCTTTAAAATCTGCTCAGCTGTTTTTGCTTTGCGATAGCTTTTGTAATATCTTTGAGAATTTTGTGTAGCTGAAAAAGCAGGGTTAAGCTCTATTGTTATTGGCTTGTTTTCGTCGTAGTAATTTTCTACTGTAACGCTTTTTGCACCCTTTTCTATTCGGTATATATTGGCTTGTAGCAGGTCGCCTTTTATTCTTAGTGGCTCTCTGTCTGCACATTGTGCAAGCTCGGCAGCTTGAGAGTTTATCTTTCGGGATAATCTCTCGGTTGTGTTTGACAGAATACGGTGCAAATCCTGAGATTTCGCTCTCATTCTCTCAATAGAATCACGCTCTGCGTAATAATCGTCTAAAAGCTCGCTAAAGCTGTTGGCTTTTTTGATTTCGGCAACCTCGCCATACTGGGTAATATCCATAAACGCAAAATCCATTGGCTTTCCGTTTACAATAATCATATTAGGAGTACCACTATAGCTGTTAAGCTGATTTATCATTCTGTCTAAAAAGAAGAGAAGTCTTTTCTTTTGCTCTGCTGTAATGCTACCTGTAGTTACATCTGTACCCTTGCCTGTAAGGTATTCGAGTTCTCGGCAAACTATAGGAGAAATACCCTGAATAGTATTAAGCAACGCCTTGTTAAGCTTTGTGTCTACTGTAATGGTTTCAAGCTTTTCCAGCACAGCCTCTGCACTGCTTTGCAGGATATTTATTTTATCCTGTGCAGGGGGCATATTGTATTTTAAGCCAGGCAATACAAGTCTTTGTGATGACATAGAAATATCAACACGCTTTAAGGCGTCTATAATATTTTTGTCGCTGTCTAAAAATATAACATTGCTGTATTTACCCATAATTTCTACAGCCAGTGTAAGAGTTATATGGTCGCCAAGCTCGTTTGTAGCATCAAAATCTAAAAAGATAATACGCTCCATAGCCTCCTGATATGCTTTTATCAGCTTTGCACCACATAGCTTTTTTCTGAAAAGCATACAAAGCATTGGTGGTACCTTTGGGTTTTCGGGTGCATAGCTTGTAAAATTTATTCGTGGACTGTTTGCTCTTGACGAAAGCAAAAGCTTACAGCCTCCGTTTAAGCCACGCAAGCCAAGTACAATTTCGTCTTTGTTAGGCTGATACACCTTTTCTACTCTGCTGTTTACAGCTGTTTGGTTTATTTCGTTACATATATGTCTTAAATATCCACCGTCAAGTGCCATATTAACACCTCGTTTCTTGATTTGCTATATGATTTATTACTTATGATATTTTCCACCACTGCTTATCTGGAAGCCACGGTATATTTGCTCGCAAAGCATAACCCTTGCAAGCTGATGTGGGAATGTCATTTTAGACATAGACAGCTTAAAGCCTGCTAAGGCCTTAACCTCGTCAGAAAGTCCCCACGAGCCACCAATTATAAAATCAATTTCGCTTACACCATTAACGGCTGTATCGTCAAGAATATCAGCAAGCTCAGGTGACGATACTATTTTGCCCTCTATGCACAACGGAATAACCTTTGCACCCTTGCCGATGTTTTTTATTATTCTTTTTCCCTCTTTATCAAGCGTGTTCATAATCTGGCTGTCGCTTGGGTTGTCGGGTAGCTTTTCTTCGTCTACCTCTATTATTTTAAACTTGCAAAAAGCCTTTAATCGCTTTTCGTACTCTGCAACAGCCTGTGTCCAGTATTTTTCCTTTAGCTTACCAACACATATAATATTTACATTTAACATAAAAATTACCTCAAAAAATTATACAGCTACCATCGGTTACTTCCTTGGCTACATCAAGTGTGTAGTCGGTTGTTTCTTTCATTCCCCTTTGCTGTAGGCTACAGCGTGCAGATTCAAGTGCTATTTGTGGCATATTGTTTTCTTGGCTTAAATGTGCCAGCAATAGCCTTGTTGTACCACTGCGAATAAGCTGTGGCAGAAATTCAGAACAGCTTTCGTTAGATAAATGACCTATATTTGATAAAATTCTTCTTTTAAGTATGTAAGGGTAGCTTCCGTTTAAAAGCATATTAACATCATGGTTAGACTCAATAACAACAACATCACAGCCCTTTACAGCAGATTTAAGCTCATCGGTAAGACAGCCTGTGTCTGTAGCAATTGCAAGCCTGCGATTATCCGGTGTTTCTACTACATAGCCTAAGCCCTCTGCACAGTCGTGAGAAATTCTGAATGGCTTGATAATCATATTGCCAACCTCGGCACCACTGTTTATTATGTAGCTGTTAAATTTATCGGGGGTTAATTGCCCTTGTTCGTCCATTTTTTGCAATGTACCCTCAGAAGCGTATACGTTTATACCGTAGCGTGACGCTAATACTCTAACACCCTTAATATGGTCAGAGTGCTCGTGTGTAATAAATATACCCTCAATATCCTTAGGGTTAATATTATTTGTTTGTAGTGCTTGCTCAATTTGCTTGGCAGTTCTGCCTGCATCTATAAGTATGCCTTTGCCAGCAGTTGTAACATAATAACAGTTTCCCTTACTTCCACTAAATAAAGGGTAAATTTTAGCCATTAAATCAAATCCTTAACTAATTAAAATCTATTACTATAAAAACAGGCAGACTTTTTCGGTCTGCCTGTATATGTTCTTTTATAAATTTGCGTTATAGCTTACCTTTGAAATATCAGCACCCAAGCCTCTGAATTTTTCTATAACTCTGTCATAGCCTCGTTCAATATACTTAATGCTTGATATAGTTGTTTCACCGTCTGCACAAAGTGCTGCAATAATCAAAGCTGCACCTGCACGAAGGTCGGTAGCTTTTACATCTGCTGATTGAAGACATCTTACGCCGTCTATAATTGCCCTTCTATCTTCAACCGAGATTCTTGCACCCATCTTTTTAAGCTCGTCTACATACTGAAAACGGCTTTCCCATACATCTTCATGCACAATACTTGTACCCTCTGATACAGCAAGCAAGGCAACTATCTGTGGTTGCATATCAGTTGGGAAGCCAGGGTGTGGCTTTGTTTTAATGTTGCAACGCTTTGTACCATTTGTTGCATCTATATAAACGCTGTCGTCGCCTTCTTCGATTTTTACACCCATTTCCTCTAGCTTTGCTGTAATAGAATCAAGGTGCTTAGGTGTAACACTTCTTATAAGTGCTTTACCTTTTGTAGCTGCTACTGCTGCCATATAGGTTCCAGCTTCAATCTGGTCTGGAATAATAGAGTAGGTAACACCCTTCAGCTTTTTAACACCTGTTATTTTTATAACATCTGTACCTGCACCTCTTATTTGAGCACCCATAGTATTAAGAAAGTTTGCCAGATCTACGATGTGTGGTTCTCTTGCTGCGTTTTCTATAACAGTTACACCATCAGCCTTTACAGCTGCAAGCATAACATTCATAGTAGCACCAACAGATACAACATCCATATATACAGAAGCACCCTTTAGATTTTCGGCATAAACCTCTATAGAGTCACTTTCTTTGATAAGTCTGTGGGTAGCACCCATTGCAGTAAAGCCTTTAAGGTGTTGGTCTATAGGACGTGTTCCAAAGAAACAGCCACCAGGCATAGCCACGTTAGCTCGTCCCTTTTTGCTTAACAATGCACCCAGTAAATAATATGAAGCTCTCATATTACGCGCAAGGTCGAATACTGCATCGGTTTTATCTACAGTAGTAGAATCAACAATATATGTGTTTTCGTCAACCTTTGTAATGGTTGCACCCATTTGCTCAAGTATGTCAAACATAGCCATAACATCGCTTATGTTTGGTATGTTTTCTAATCTGCAAGGTCCGTCTGAAAGTATAGTTGCAGGTATTATAGCTACTGCGGCGTTTTTGGCACCACATATTGTAACCTCACCTGTTAAAGGCTTTCCACCATTTACTACAAATTTATCCAAGGATTACACCCCTAAGTTCAAATTTATAAAATATTATTACAATAATAGCATTCCAAAAAGAAGCTATATTCTTTTTGGAAAAACAATCTGTTTTACGGTGCATATATTTAAAGACTACACACCTACTCTAATTATAAAAATCTACACTAATAATAATACATTATGACAAAAATGTCAACCAAAAAGAAAATAAAGGCAGGGTATGTAAAAACAGTCATTCTGCATATAGTGTACAGAATGACTGTTTGTTTTAAGGTGTAATTATATTTCTACTGTGTTTATAGAGTTAAATTCGTCTATAATCTGCTTTGAAGGCTTCTTTGTTGCCAAAGAAACAACAATGTTAACAATCATAGCAAGAGCAAAGCCTAGAAGAAGTGAGTAAAGACCTGTAGCAGCGTATGGTGTTTGACCATTCATTATTGGTAGGTAGTCCCAAACTATTACGGTTAAAGCACCTGTTGTCATACCACTTATAGCACCTGCAAGTGTTGAACGCTTCCAGTATAGAGCAAGAAGAATAACAGGACCAAATGCAGAGCCAAAGCCAGCCCAAGCATCAGAAACAAGTGTCATAATACTTGAATCAGGATTTAAAGCAATAAGAAATGCAATAACAGAAACAACAACAACTGCAATTCTACCAACGTTTAAAGCACTCTTTTCGCTTGCGTTCTTCTTGATAGCACCCTTGTACATATCCTCAGATACAGCAGAAGCAGTAACAAGTAGCTGGCTGTCAGCAGTTGACATAATAGCAGCAAGAATACCACATAGGAAGATACCACCTATAAATACAAGCACATAGTTACCAGAGAAGAACTGCTGGATAACTCTGATAAATGCAGTTTCGCTTGTAGCTTTGTCAAGAGATGTTGTCAGGTAGCCTCTTGCTACTAAGCCGATAGCACAAGAAGCAACAAGTGAGATTACAACCCAAGCAATAGCGATGGTTCTTGATTTTTTAATTTCTGCGTCACTTTTAACAGCCATAAATCTTATTAGAATATGTGGCATACCAAAGTAACCAAGACCCCATGCAAGGTTAGAAATAATAGAAACAGCAGAGGTTGCAGAGCCGTCTTCGTTTTTAAAGAAGCTCAGATAGTTTTCTGGGTTTGTTACGCCGTTTGCTGTAAGAGACTCTGAAAAGCTTGTGCTGTATGTAAGTGTAAGATATGCAAGTATAGGAACAAATAAAATAGCAACAAGCATTAATAAGCCCTGAATGAAGTCTGTGTAGCATACTGCCTTAAAGCCACCCATAAAGGTGTAAACAAGAATTACACAGGCTGCAATAACAAGACCGATTAAATAAACCTTTTTGTAATTTTCATCTGTGCCAAATAATGTAGCAAAAAGCTTAGCACCAGAGCTGAACGCAGAAGCTGTGTAAACAGCAAAGAAAACAGCAATGATTATTGCAGAAACGATTTTGATAATTCCCTTATCGTCACGATAACGATTCTGGAAAAAGCTTGGAATTGTCAAAGAGTTGCCAGCAACGATTGTGTATTTTCTTAGCTTAGCTGAAACAATATACCAGTTAAGAATGGTACCTATAAGCAAACCAATAGCAATCCACATTTCGCCTGTTCCTGCAAGATAGATAGAACCAGGTAGACCCATCAGCAGCCAGCCACTCATATCAGAGGCTTGTGCTGAAAGTGCAGCTGTCCAACCACCAAGATTTCTTCCACCTAAGAAGTAATCTTCATTATTTTTTGTACCCTTAGCTGATACAGCACCAATAATAATCATTATAAGTAAGTACACTGCAAACGAGCAAAGGATAATAATGTTATTTGTACTCATAATTCACTCTCCTCTTCGATTTTTATACAAATACACTATAATTATAACAAATTTTAACAAACTGTTCAATAAAACAAAGGTGTAATAAATGTACAATATTAGCACAACTACTTGTGCAAGTTTTACGGCAAATTATGGTGTATTGGTTTGGTGTGCAATAAAAAGATTTTTAAAAACTATTAATTTTTATGTTGAATTTACAAAAATAAAGGTGTACAATAATTTATAGAGCCTATCTGTTATTTGAAAGTAATGGTTAAGTTAGGTTAAATATATTCAGAATGGTGGTTTATTATCAATGAGTAAAACAGTAATGGTTGAAACATCAGCCCGTCATATTCATGTATCACAGGATGTACTGGAACAACTTTTCGGTAAGGGAGCTACTCTTACAAAGAAAAAGGATTTATCACAGCCAGGTCAGTATGCTTGTGAAGAGAAGGTAAAGGTTGTAGGCCCTAAGGGTGAATTTAATATGACGATTCTGGGTCCTGTAAGACCTGCTACACAGGTAGAGCTTTCACTTTCTGACGCAAGAAAAATCGGTGTGGTTGCTCCAGTAAGAGAATCAGGTGATGTTGCAAATACTCCAGGCTGTAAGCTTGTAGGTCCATGTGGTGAGTGTGAGATTTCAGAGGGTGTTATTGCTGCTAAAAGACATATTCACCTTGATACCAAAACAGCTGAAGAGTTTGGTGTAGCAGACAAGCAGATTGTTTCTTTGAAGCTGGACAGTAATGGCAGAAACCTTGTTTTTGGTGATGTTGTTATCAGAGTAAGCGACAACTTTGCACCTGCAGCACATATTGATACAGATGAGTCTAACGCAGCTGGTCTAGCTGGTACAGTAAATGGTGAGATTATTTTTTAATCCGTTAAAATTAATGCTAATACCTAATTAAACACTATACATCTTTTCGGCATAATTTATTCAATTGTTTAATCAGATATTAGTATAGAATAGCTACATAAAAAACCTGTTCACTGAAATTCAGCGAACAGGTTTTTTTATGCTTGATATTTTCTGTTTGAAATAGGTCTGTTATAAAAATATTAGTCTTCCATAAATATAATACCCATTGTGTCAGGTCCACAGTGAGATGAAATTGTACAGCTTGTACGGGCTACAATGATTTCGTCAAAGCAGTTTTTATCGTTTGCAAGCTTATATAGCTCGTCAACAGTTTCCTGTGGCATACCTGCGTGTACTATAAAGGCTCTTTTTCTGTATGGATTTGCACATTCTGAAAGCTTATCGTTTATATATTGAGCTAAAACCTTTGTAAGCTTGCCACGGTATTTTTTACCTACTGTCATACTGCCATCTTTGTTGCTTACTTCGATACAAGGCTTGATACCAAGAAGATTTGCACCAAGCAAAGCTACAGCAGAGCATCTGCCACCAGCATGAAGATAATTTAGCTTGTCTACGATAAAGTGACAATGAATTCTGTTTGTCATTGTACTTAGCTTGTCTGCAATTTCTTTAGCACTAAGGCCCTGCTGTGCCATTTCAGCTGCTTCAAGAGTAAGTAAGCCTGTACCTGCTGAAAGACTGCAAGAATCAACTGGATAAACATTACCAAGCTCTTTAGCTGCTAATCTACACTGCTGATGAGAAGTGGATAATGCACTGCCTATATTAACGTGTACTATCTCATAGCCGTCATCTACATAAGGCTTGAATTTATCTATATATTCCTGCATATTTGTAGCTGCAGTTTTTGGTAGGTTGCCGGTTTTTTCAAAATTTGCGTATATATCCTCTGGTGTTATATCAATAAGGTCATCATAAGTTTCACCATTAAGTACTACGTGAAGTGGTACAGTTATAATGCCATATTTTTCTCTTAGTGCTTCAGGAATATCGCTTGTACTGTCTGCACTTATAATTACTTTTTTGCTCATTATTGAGTCCTCCCATAAATTAACTTAAAAATTTCAAAAAAATTAATGAATATATATTATTTTTATTATATAATATACTTACCTAAAGTGTAAAGCTTATTTTAAAATAAGAAAGGAAAATATTTATGATTACAAAATTTATATATGGTTCACCAATGGATACAGGTGCAGTAGTTAAAGAAATTCCAAGTAGCTGTGATGACATCAAATATTTTTCAGCTGATAAAAAAGAAAATATATCACTTACCACAACTCTTTCAACTGAAGCTGTAGTATATGGTCTGGGTGAGTCTGTAAGAGGTATTAACAAGCGTGGCTGGAAGTATGTTAGCTTTTGTGCTGATGACCCTGTACATACAGAGGGTAAAGAGTCACTTTATGGTGCACATAACTTTATAATTATCAGCGATAACGCTACTAAATACGGTGTGTTTGTAGATTGCCCTGCAAAGGTTGTTTTTGATATTGGCTATAGTCATCTTGATAAGCTTGTTATTACAGCTGAGTGTGAAGATGTAGCAGTTTATATTATCGAGGAAAAAACAGAGCTGGAAATTGTTAAGGAGCTTAGAGCTCTTACAGGCAAAAGCTATATTGCACCACTTTGGTCATTTGGTTATCAGCAAAGCAGATGGAGCTATATGAATGCAGACGCAGTAAGAGGTGTAGCAAAGGGCTACCGTGATAACGATATGCCTATAGATGCAATTTATCTTGATATTGATTATATGGAGGACTATAAGGACTTTACAATCAATAACGAGAGATTCCCAGAGTTTGAATCTTTTGTAAAAGAGATGAAGGAGCAGAATATAAGACTTGTGCCTATTATTGACGCTGGTGTAAAAATTCAGGACGGCTATGATGTTTACGAAGAGGGTGTTAAGAATAATTATTTCTGTAAAAATGCAGAGGGTGAGGATTTTATAGCTGCTGTATGGCCAGGACTTACTCATTTCCCAGATTTTTTCAAGGCAGATGCAAGCAAATGGTTTGGCAGTAAGTACAAGGTGCTTACTGATATGGGTATAGAGGGCTTCTGGAATGATATGAACGAGCCTGCTATCTTCTACACAAAGAAAAAGCTTGATGAGGCTTGGGAGAAGATTAACTACTATAAAGATAAAAATCTGGACATTAATTCATTCTTTGAGTTCAGAGATATATTCTCTAATTTGCTTGATTATACCGAGTTTTATCACGATGTAAACGGCAAGCAGGTACGTCACGACAAGGTGCATAACCTTTATGGCTTCTATATGACAAAGAGTGCTTCAGAGGCGTTTGATGAGATTATCCCAGACAAGCGTACACTTATGTATTCTCGTTCATCATATATTGGTATGCATCGCTACGGTGGAATATGGACAGGCGATAACCAGTCATGGTGGTCACAGCTTGAGCTTTCTATAAAGCAAATGCCATCACTTAATATGTGTGGCTTTATGTATGTAGGTTCAGATATAGGTGGCTTTGGCTCTAACACAACAGAGGATTTAGTGTTGCGTTGGACTGGCTTTGGTGTGTTTACTCCACTTATGCGTAACCACGCAGCTCTTGGCACAAGAGATCAGGAATGCTATAGATTTGATAATATAGATATGTTCCGTAATGTATTGAAGGTGCGTTATAGACTGGTACCTTACCTATACAGTGAATATATGAAGGCTTGCTTGAATAACGGTATGATGTTCAAACCACTTGCTTTTGATTATTGCAACGACCCATTTGCAGCAAGAGTAGAAGACCAGCTTATGGTAGGTGACAGCATTATGATTGCACCTATATATCAGCAGAATGCAAAGGGCAGATATGTATATTTACCAGAGGATATGCTGTTTGTAAAGCTAAGTGGCGATGAGGTGGTTTGTAAAGAGGCTATGACAAAGGGGCATCATTATATTGATGTGGCAATGGATGAGGTACCTCTATTTATTAAGAAGGGTGCAATTTTACCACTTTGCGATTCTGCACTTTCAACTGAGGAGCTGGATATGCAGAGCTTACAGCTTATTGCATTTGGCGATAAAGCAGAATTTGATATGTATACAGATGATGGTATTACAAAGCAGTATAATACAAATCTTACAAAAATAAAGGTTGAAAATGAAACTATAAACTGCGATAATAAAGATATGAAGCTTAGTATCATATAAAATATAAAGGGGTGTCCTAATGGGGAAAGCGAAAACAGAAGAGAAAAAGGTGACTACACCACTAAATAAAAGATATACATTGGGTGAAGAAATTTTTAACTCAGTTTCACATGGTGTAGGTGCATTGTTGGCTATTGCAGGTACAGTTGTACTAATAGTAGTATCTGCACTTAATATAGGTGCGTGGGGTGTTGTAAGTAGTGCTATATATGGTGGCTCGTTGATTATACTATATACAATGTCAACTCTGTATCACGCACTTACAAACGAAAAGGCGAAGTACGTTATGCGAATAATGGACCACGTTACTATATTTTTGCTTATAGCAGGTACATATACGCCAATAACACTTGTGCCATTGCGTGGAGTGTTAGGCTGGGTATTGTTTGGTCTTATATGGGGTGCAGCAGTTCTGGGCATAGTGTTTAACTCTATTGATCTGGAACGCTTCAGAAAAATCTCTGTAGTTTGCTATGTGATAATGGGTTGGGCAATAATCTTTGCTATAAAGCCACTTATCAACTCAATGCCAAAGCTATCGCTTATATTTTTACTTATTGGTGGTGCATTTTATTCGTTAGGTGTAATATTCTATGCGATTAAAAAGATAAAATACTTCCATTCTATTTGGCACTTGTTTACAATAGGTGGTAGTGTGTTTCACTATTTTGCAATACTTGTTTCATTCTTAGCAGAGTAATAAAAAGCTGGACAACCTTGAAATTCTTTTTAAGAGTTTCGAGGTTGTTTTTATTTTGAAATTATAGCTAAGGACTGTGTAGTGTTTTAGAATTTTAAAGAAATTTAAAAAATTAAAAAAATTTTTAAAAAACTGTTGACAGTTATGATATTGTGTGTTAGAATAATGAAGCTGTGAAAAACACATAAGCTGGTGTAGCTCAGTTGGT
>JAXJJE010000338.1:0-39283 GCA_036298405.1 Acutalibacteraceae bacterium | reverse complement strand
TTGAGCTAGTAATCGTTATTGCTATCCTAGCTATTCTAGCTGCTATCGCAATTCCAGTTGTTAACTCAATCATCAACACAGCATCAAAGAACGGTGCTCTATCAAACGCAGAGACAATCGAGCTAGCTATCAAGGAGTGTCAGGCTGACATCGCTGCAAAGAATACTGAAGTTTACAATGGTACTACAATTTTTGAAGGTAGTGAGGTTATTCCTAATGCTGCAACTAAGCATGGTGAGATTCAGGTTAAGCACGTAGCAAAGGTAAAGGCTATTAACGATGCTTTCAAGACAGTTACATACAATGGTGCTGACTATGATCCATACTGGGACAAAACTGACGATAAGTGCTTCTTTATGACAGGTACAGATGCAGCTTCTTATAAAACTCTTGATGGTAGTGCAGTTCCATCATCTTTCCAGAAGCTTGCAGCAGCTGGTGCAATTACAGATAGCGTAGCTGTTGATAACCTATAATTATAGGGTTTACAGATTAGCTAACTTATCTTAAGCTTACATAGCAGATTTATTTTTAATTTTCCGTAATTAAATCAAACGACTATTAACACCCATAGCTTATATCGAGAATGATTGTAAGCTATGGGTGTTGTTTTTATACAATATAAAATAAGCTTGATATAGAGAATGTTTTGTATTAAATTACGTGCAAAATGTATAAATATGGCTTTCGATTTTTTAACAAATAGTGCATTTATTATTTAGTGGTTATGTGGTATAATACAGTGTGTAATGGGGTGTTACGCTGATTTTGCAGTAAAGGTTTGTGTAATACTTAGCTTTTGCCATGGTAACGAAATTGCTACTGCTTAGAACAAGGATACATAAAGTATATTGGTAATGTACGTTGTTAGCGAAAAGAATGTTGAAATGGCACATATAATTACAAATAATTACAAATTTTGTTAAACTGGAATAGGGCAGTATAACACCAATAGCTGACTTATCTTAAATTTGTTAATCAAATTTATTTTGAATTTTCTGTAATTTAAAATAAGTAAGGCTCGCACATTGCGAGCCTTACGCATTTTATAAATAAAATTTGCATTTATTAATAATGTGTGTTATAATGGTTTTTTACACATAAATCTATTATTAAACAAGTATATAATGAGGAGTAAGCTTGAATATAAAAGCTTAACAATCCTTTATTTATAAATATAAAAAATTATTAAAATAAACAATAGGTGGTGTTATTTTTGAAAACAGCAATTGTTCAGGTAACTAAGGATTATTTATCTATTACCTGTTGTGAGCCGATTTTGCAAAATACTAAAGAACAGAAAAAGGAGGCAACAGCCGACTTATCCTATCGTTTTACTGCACCATATATTAAGCCTTTAAATAAGGAATATATGGATGGTAAAAGCACACTATGGGAAGTTCCAAAGGCATTTGCAACAATGGTACACGACGGTATCAGAGAGATGAAAAGACCAGAGGTTAAAGAGGTTATTCTACTTGTAGAAGAATTTGACCTTGTATCTGCCGAGTTCCAGCATGTAAGATGTAAAAAGAAAATGCTAAACACTCTTGCAGTTAACGCTCTTAAAGAGGTGCTACAAGATGATGCAAAGGATTTCTCTGTAATCACAACAACATATGGTACACCAGCTAAAGAGGTACCAGAGCTTACATCTAAAACATTTGGTATTCCAAAAAATTTAACAACAGAGCTTTCAAAGAGATTTTCTGAGATGGGCTTAACTCTACTAAAGATTACTCCAGCAGAAATTCCATTATTAAAGGTTGCAAGAGAGGTTGTATATAGCTACAACAAAACTGTATGCTATATATCTATGGACTATACAGCAATCAGAGTTGCAATTATAAGAGATTCATTGCCACTTTATTGCCATACATTCCACTCTCCAATAGTAGAGGCTATAGATATTGTAGCACAGGATAGACAGCTTACTATTCCAGAAGCACTTGAGTATATTAAGCAGTATGGTCTTGCTTCTGACTATAACTACAATTCACCTGCAGCAATGCGTAGAATTGAAGATTTAAGAGCTGATATGGTTGCCGATATTGTACATAACATAAACATTGTTGCAATGAGCTTAGGCTTAACAATAGAACAGGCTGTATTAAGTGACTATGTTGGCTTCTTCCCAAAAGTAGCGGGATCTTTGAAAATAATTGGTGTAAGTAAAGAGATTGAGGTAATTACTGACCAATTTAATACAAAAATGGCATTACCAGAGCTTGATATTGATGCTCGTGATAGTGGCTTTAAAACAGGTAGCTTTATACTATTCAACAATTTGATGAACTGTGGTGATAAGTATAAGAACAACCTGATGGTTGGTTTACAGCCGCTAAAAGAGAAGTCATTGAATATCGGTAAAACTGCTACTGTAATTTTTGCAATTGCAGCAGGTGCCAGTATGCTTGTGTCTGGTGGTTATTTTGCTTTCTTGAACATTCAGGCTAAGATGGACGAGAATACCTTGGCTGAGAAAAAATATGTAGAGGCAAAGGAATTGCGTGCTAGACAGCAAAAAGCAAAGCAAAATCTTGAGGATTTAATTAAGGATCAGGGTAAATTGCCAGATTGTCCACTTTCAGTTGTAGATACTATCGAAGAGGCTAAAGCACAGGTAGTAAAATACGATGGTGTTACAGAGATTAAGAGCTATTCTACATCGTACACAGAGGGTGAAGATGGTCCTACAATTTCAATACCTATGACTGGTAAAATCAACACCTTTATCAATTATCTTCAGCTTAAAGAAAGACTTGGAGCAAATGGATTCTTTGAGGTAGAGGAAGAGATTAACCTTAACAGAGGTGACGGTGGAGAGAAAGAAGCATTTAACTTTACACTTCAGCTTACAAATCTTGTGGATACTGAGGATGAAATCGAAAAATTTGAAATTATGTCAGGTAGTAGCACTATAGAAGTACCAACTGAAGCTGCTACAACTGCAGAATAAGGAGGTATAAAAAATGAATAATCAATTTGATGCAAAAAGAATTCCAAAATTTATCTATCTCCTATTAGGTACAATTATTGCAATTGTTGTGTTTATGATTTTTGTCGGTTATCCTCTAATGAGAGATGCTGGAAATATGCAGCAAGCACATACACAGGTTTTGAAAGAAATAAGAGACTATGATCAAGCGATTAAAATGAGGGATTCTATCGAGGCTGAAATTAAGAAAAATCAGGCTGAGTTTGAACAAAAAGAAAAAGAGCTTTTTATAGACCGTAAGGAATCTTCAAAGGATATCGAGCGTTATTGTCGTGAAAATAATATTATACTTCAAAATTATTCACTAGGTGGAGCTGGTGATGATGAGAAGTGCAGAGTGTCAACAGGTGGTTACCCTGTAAAGAAGGTACCAATTACTGTAACCTACAAAGATACATATGCAAAAACAATAAACTTCTTAAAATATCTGGAGGAAGGCTCAAAGGGTTGTTACTATGTTGAGTCATGTGGTATGGAACAGGTTGGCGATAGCGGCGAAATGTTTAATGTATCAATGGCAATAACCCTATACTACTACGATATGTCAGAAGCAATTGTAGCAACAGAGCCACCAACAGAGGCTGCTACAGAGAAGTAATTTAATATATGTTTAGCTTTATTATTGATCTAACACTATTTAATGTTATAATGGTTATAGTGTCGGCAATTTTAGGTGCATTGCTATTTGTGTGCAGTGTGTTTGTGCTAAACCGAGTACCTGCTCCATGGCTATGTGATTATGACGAAGAACCGTCAGAAGAAATGCTTAGTGGAAAAAGATTTAAGGGAGCTTCATTATACGTAACAGGCAGTGTGCTATCAGCAGCTGCCTTTGCGTTGATATATCTGGTATATGGTTTTACAATATATACTCCTATATTAATGGTGTTATCCTTTGTACTCACTATGATAATTTTATCAGACTGTAAATATTATATAATACCCGATCAATTCGCAATACTTTCAGCAGTGTTTTCACTGATGTTTGCATATTACGATTTCTTTAATGGTAAGTATATAATAAAGTCATGGTGGTCACCACTTGTGGGTGGTATAAGCGTTGCAGCACTTATAATTATTGTTAATTTACTTACAATACTTATAGCAAAAAAAGACGGAATGGGCTTTGGTGATGTTAAACTGTTTGCGGGTATCGGTATAGCTACTGGGTTTCCACAAGTGGGCATTGCTTTGTTAATAGCAGTTTTAATTGCGTTTTTAATTATTATATTGACAGTTATTGTCAATACCTTAAGAAAAAAGGAAACAGAGAATTATATTCCCTTCGGTCCTTCAATATGCATAGGTGTATATTTGGTGGTAGTATTACACCAGCCTATTGCTTACTTAATTAGTTTGTATTTTAGTTTGTTTATCTAAATAAAAGGGAGTACTCGATATGAAAAGTTCTAATTTTAATATTCAAAATGAGCTTGTTGCGAAAGATCTTGTTCCCTTAAAGGAAATTAAGAGAATTCAGCAAAAATATCAGGATGATGATACAAAAACTCTTGAGGATATACTTATAGAGGAAAATCTTGTAAGTGAATGGGATATTTATTCTACACTTGCAGAGCGTATCAGACAAGAAATTGTTAATTTTGAAGTAACCAAGATACCAGAAGAAATGTATGGCGTTCTACCGCAGTCGATGGTTGAGGAATATGGAATAGTTCCTATTGCTGAAGAAAATGGCAGACTTGTTTTTGCTACATCTAATCCACTTGATTACCGTATAACAAATATGGTAAGTAAGTATGTAAAAAAGAAAGTAAGAATGGTTGTTGCTACACCTTCTCAAATAAAGGAACAACAATCAATTATGTTCCATTCTGACCAGCAAGCAAAGATGTATGACGAAGCTCAGGAATACATTATGTCACAGATGTCAGCTGACGAAAACTCTAAAGAAGAGGTAGAAGACATTGAAGATCAGCCGATTATCAAGCTGGTTAACAAAATGTTTGAAGACGCTGTTGCAATGAAGGTTTCTGATATTCATATCGAGCCACAAGAAGAAGAGATGAGAATTCGTTTCCGTGTTGATGGTAAGCTTAGAGAGTATACAAGAATTACCAAACAGCTTGCACCTTCAATTATAAGCCGTATCAAGTTTATTTCGGGAATGAATATCGCTGAAAAAAGAATACCTCAGGATGGTAGATTGCACTATAATGTAAATAAAACAAAAATCGACATGCGTGTATCTGATCTTCCAGGTGTATTCGGTGAAAAAATAGTTATTCGTATTACCACAGCTCTTGGTATTAAGCTAGAGCTGGATGGTATAGGTTTCTTACAAGAAAATAGAGAAAAGTTTGAAATGTTGTTACACTCTAACCGAGGCATTATTCTTCTATCAGGTGCTACAGGTTCTGGTAAGTCAACAACACTTTATACAGGTCTTTCACAGCTGAATAACGATGAAACAAATATTATTACAGTAGAAAACCCTGTAGAAATGGTAATTCCTGGTATTACACAGGTAAATATTAACGAAAAAGCAGGTCTTACATTTGCAAGCGTTTTGCGTTCTATTTTGAGACAGGACCCTGATGTTATCATGGTTGGTGAGATTCGAGATAAGGAAACAGCAGAAATTGCGGCATCAGCGGCTATCACAGGTCACTTGGTATTGTCAACAATACATACATATAACGCAGCCAGCTCAGTAGTAAGACTTATAGATATGGGTGTTGAAAAGTTTATGGTATCATCTTCTTTGCTAGGTGTTATAGCACAGAAGCTTGTACGTAAGCTTTGTCCATATTGTAGAGTAGCTCGTAAGGCGACCGAAAGTGAGCTTGGTATGCTTGGTATGCCACTTGACAGTGACATTACTATATACGATGCTAAAAAGGGTGGTTGTGAACGTTGTGGTAATGTGGGTAACAAAGGACGTATGGCTGTACACGAAATAATGGTTGTTGACAACCATATTAAGCATGCTATTCACGAAAACAAAACAACCGAACAAATTAACCAGATTGCAATTGAAAATGGTATGATTTCAATGAGAGAAAATCTAAGACGACTACTTGTTGAGGGTATTATTTCGTTTGAAACATATTACGATACAGTTGCTGAGGTATACAAAGAAGATTAATTTTAAAGAAAGGATGGTGCTAAATTGGAACTCAAAGAAATGATAAGATTTGCAGTTGCACATAATGCATCTGATATTCACTTGTCAAGTAATAATGTGCCTGCTTACAGAGTAAATGGTGTTGTTAACTATTTTGAGAATATGCCTGTACTTGATGACGACACAGTAATAGATTATATTGCTCAGGTATTACCACCAGATGGGTTGCCAGATTTTTTAGCAACTGGTGACTACGACTGTTCATATGCACTAGAGGGTTGTTCTCGATTCAGAGTAAATGCATTCCGTCAAAGACATGGTTCATCTCTTGTAATGCGTACTATTAAAGAGCAACCACCAGAGATGACAAGCTTGAATTTGCCAGAGTCTTTGGGTAAGATATTACTTTTACAAGAAGGTCTGGTACTTGTAACAGGTCCTACAGGTAGTGGTAAATCAACAACTATCGCTTCAATTATTAACGAGATTAACAAAATTAAGAATCTGCATATTATCACATTGGAGGATCCAGTTGAGTATATGCACACACCAAATAAGTGCATTATTAACCAAAGAGAAATCGGTCACGATAGTGAGACATACTCAACAGCACTAAGAGCTGTGTTGCGTGAAGACCCAGATATTATTCTTATGGGTGAGATTCGAGATCTTGAATCAATGGAAATTGCGTTAAGAGCTGCTGAAACAGGTCACTTAGTGTTCTCAACACTTCATACAGAAAGTGCGGCAAAGACTATTGACCGTTTGATAGATATGTATCCAGTAGAAAGACAAAAGCAGGCATTAAGCCAGCTGTCAACTACACTAAAAGCTGTTGTTTCGCAAAGACTATTACCAAGATGCGATGTTAAGGGTAGAATTGGTATGTTTGAGATTATGTTTGTTAACTCGGCTATTGCTAACCTTATTCGTGAGGGTAAAATTCCTCAGATTGAACAGACAATCGAGCTTAACCAAGGTGCCGGCATGATCACAAGAAAGATGTCTATCGACAATCTTCTTGCAAGAGGACTTATTTCAAGAGAAACTGCATACGAATATAGCTTTGATGCAGGTAGAAATGAAGTTTTTGAAGACAGATCAATGGCTATGGGAATGGCTCCTCAAGGAATGCCACCACAGGGCATGCCAATGCAAGCTCCAGGTAGAGCTCCTGGTCCAATGGGTGGTACAACTGCCTATTTAAACAATAGGAGGTAACTTATGCCAAAGTATTATTATGTAGCGGTTAACGAAAAAAACCGTAAGTATAAGAACGAAATGGTTGCTGAAAGTGCCGAGGAAGTAAGAAAGAATCTTAGAGCCAGAAACCTTAACCCACTTTCTGTTGTGGAAGCAAGTAAGAAAGAAGAAGAAACTTCTATTTGGGATATGGAAATTGGTGGAGAAAAAGACGTACATACATTAAAGCTTTCTAAAAAGAAAATGCTTGTATTCTTCCACCAGATGGCATTGATGATGCGTTCAGGTATTTCGTTGTCAGTAGCTATGGAGGTTTTGATTGACGCAGAAAAAGATAAGAAGATGCGTGCTATTTTGCGTGATATCAGCGTAAACCTATATAACGGTTTAACACTATCAAGAGCAATGGGTGCTTTTAAAACCTTCCCTATTTTGTATATCAATATCATTCAAGCTGGTGAGGCAAACGGTAAGATTGATGAATCATTTGAGCAATGTACACAGTTGCTTAAAAAGGAAATGAAGCTATCAGGTAAAATCAAGTCTGCAATGATGTACCCAATATTCCTGTTGATACTAACAATTGCTTTGATTATCGTAATGAGCGTTGTAGTATTACCATCATTTAGTGATTTGTTTGCCAGCTTTGGTTCTGACTTGCCTAAAATGACTCAAATAGTAATGGGTATGTCTGACTTTATGATTAATTGGGGTTGGCTACTTATTATCGTTGTAGTTGTACTTAGTATTACTCTTGTTACTTTACATAAGAAAAACTACGCTTTTGCAATGTTTACAGCAAACCTTGCCATTAAAGTACCGATTATTGGTGAAGTTATACGATTGACAAATATTGCAAGATTTGCTAATATGATGGCAACACTTACTGAAAGTGGTGTAAACATTCTTGATTCACTTACATTGGCTAGAGATGTAATTGGAAATATGTATATGAGAGACTGTCTGACACAGGTAATTGAAGATGTAAAAATAGGTACACCTATTAACATTTCTATGAACAGATATAAAGATGTATTTGACAGCTTGTTCTCTTCAATGGTACGAGTTGGTGAAGAAAGTGGTCAGCTTGCTGACTCTCTTATCAAAATTGCCGATATGTACGAAGAAAAGGCAGACGATGCAACACAGGTAATGACAGACGCTATGACACCTGCAATGACAATGATTATTGCTGGCGTAGTAGGCTTCGTTGTTATTGCTATTGTTCAGGCTATGTTTGGTATGTATGCAGTTATTGCATAATTTACTAATATATTATTATTTATGGTTACAAAAATTTAAAGGAGTGTGAGAAACAATGCTAGCGAAATTAAATTTCAAAAGCAAAAAGGGTATGTCCCTTGCAGTAGCATTAACAATTTGCTTGTTTATGATACTAGTTACCGGTGGTATCACTACAGTTGCACTGCTACAGCAAACAGAAACGGGTTCTAATATGAACACACGTCAGGCGTATATTTCAGCTAAGAGTGGTCTTGATGTTGCACAGAATGCTCTTAGAGATAACGCAGTAAACGATTTGCCTTCAAATGGCGAGACTGGCTATTATGTAATGTATTACAAGGGTGGTCCAAATGGTCCATTAAGATCTATATACTATGAACGTGAAAATGATGCTCGAAGTGCTTTAAAAGAATTAATGAAAGATGGTCATACAATTGTAGGTGGCGAAGGAACATACTTTAAGGTTGTTAACAAAGGCGAAAATAAGCATAGCGTTACAGCTTTGAATACAACTGGTAAGTACAACAATAATGTTAGTATGAACAGAGGCGACCTATCATTTGATATGATACATGTTAAGACATATGAGTTCGAGTTGTTACCAACAGAGAAACCATCAAACCCATCACCAGACAATCCATCAAGCAATAGTAGGTTTATGCTTGTTGGACAGCAGACTTGCTTAAATGAAGCTACTTATAATGGTCAAGGTAACCAGTCGACTGGACGTACACTTAACCAGTATACTTTTCATCAGAATGCTGGCGCTAACGCAGATTTGAATTGTATCTATTATATACCGTATAACGAAAACCGTGATGATACTTATGCTTATACATATTTCCCAGTAGTATATGATAAGATGGTTAAAGTTACATCTGATATGGACAGAGTTTCACTTAACGCTGTTAATGAGGGATTTTACCTACTTGGTGAAGGATCAGGTGATGTTCCTCAGCAATTTGTTACTGATGGTACTGATTTAGGCTTAGTATCATATATAACACAGAATGAAAAATATCGTCAGGCATTTGGTTGTAAATTTTTCTGCATAAGAAATAACTTTGTTACAATCAGAAGAAGTGATAGGGATACAATCACAGATTATGATCCTGTTATAAAATACTCAGGTAATGAAAATAAAAACACTGTTGTAGCCTATGTAAGTGGTACTACTAGATTCTATATTCTTAATACTGATAAGAAGTATGTTGACCATTTTGATGTATCAGAAGGCTATTATGAGATCTATACAGGTGCAGGTAATGAGGGTGCACCAATTACAGATAAGAATACATGGAAAAAGAAGATCACTGACTCTGCAACTATTAAATATTGGACAGAATTCAATATGTACGGTACCATTGACACTTATATAAAAACTGGAGAAATCCATACTGGTACTGAGGAAAGTAACTACGAGAACGTACAGTCAAGCAGTGTTCGTATTATAACCCATGATGGTAAATATAATACTGATCAGGATAATGACCAAACAGGCTTTTCAAAAAATGAGAATTGGCATCCTACTTATTCTGTAAGAACTAAGCATAATGTCTTTATGTCTCCAAACTTCCCTATTACAGAAGAGGGATACTATAACTGGTATTGTGGAAGATCTCTTAATTTCCAGTGGTTCAGAAATACTGATACTCCATTAACTGTGGCTAATGGAGCTCATGTAAGAATGAGTGCCCCAACCATTGTTTTGACAATTGGTCCTACAGCAATAGATGCTAATGGCAAGGAGGTAAAAGTGTCTAATGTAATGTCAGGTACAGGCGATGCTTCTTGGTGTTTATATGGTTCTCAAGGTCCTAATTCTGCCGATAGCGATACACCAACACTTCACGTAATGTCTCCAATCAAGGTAAAGTACTCAGGTGGCGAATATACAATTAAAACTGGCGTGTATAAAGGAATACAAAATGGTTTAAATCTATTCTCAGATGAGGCTAAAAAATTCTTTGTCCCAGATACAACAAATGCTGGTGATCAAACTCCTCAAACTAGTGATGTATCAACTGTTTCAACAGGTAATGCGAGTGTAATGCCAGCTAGTGTTACTGCACAAACAATAAGAGCTCTAAGTTTGTTTAATAGTTCTGCTAACAGAATAGCTATATCTCCAATGGTTGATGTACTACCAATTAAAGATAATGTTGAACATATCTACAGATTCCAAAAGGGCGCTACAGCTCCATTTAGTCTTCACAATGAGTTTTTGGTTGATAGTAATATTAACAAGCTTATTTATGACGATGGTACAGACGATGGAAAACACAGTATACCAATCTCTAGCACATTAACCATTAAAATGAAGAAATCTGAAAAAGAGTCTGTAGAGATAATTAAATTTAAGGGTGAATCAGGTAGAGCATTTGAAATTCCTGCAAAGGCTGGAGAAACAGAGTTCGACATCTATAATGGTGGCGAAATTCTTAAAAGAGCCAAAGAAATGGATGGTGAGAACTACAAGCTAGTTTCAGAAGGAAGTAAAACTATAATTATAGAAAAGTACTATTAATTAAGGAGTACTGAATTTTATGAAAAATCTATTGAAAGCTAAAAGAAGTAAATTCAATAGTAAAAAAGGTTTCAGTCTGGTAGAGCTGATATTGGCTGTTATGATTTTGTTAATCGTAATAAGTGCTACAGTACGTGGACTTAGCATAAGCTATCGCTCTGCCATGATGGGAGCTGTAAAAAATGATGCACAGTCTGTTGCTCAACGAAATTGCGATATAATTATGTCATCAATTGTGTCTATTGCTGAAAATCGTAAATTTACAACAGGTACTAGTTTAACACTAGGTGATAATTTTATTAATCGACATCCTTATTGTGAAATTACAGATAATTTTAACAATGATATTGAAAGAGACACAGCCATCAAGTTTGAACACAACAATGTTCCAGTTGCATATGATCAAACTCAATATCTAAAGCTAAAGCCTGTAACTGGAGATCAAGCTGCTGTTGAAACTCAAAAGGAAAACGATAAAAAAACACCTGAGGGTAAAGATAAGAAATATCAGTATTACACAATCGAAAGATACGATGACAAATTATTAAAAGATGGTACAACAAAAAAATACCAGCTTTACAAGGTTACTACATATGTATACTATACAGAAAATGCATTTGTTACCTGTGAAGGTGAGGTATGTGTGTTCCCACAAATAGAAACTATAGGAGGTTGAGGATGACTAGAGTGTTTAAATCTGACGCCATGAGACGCTTAACAAAAAAATGTAAAAGCAAGCGTGGTACAACACTTGTTGAATTAATTGCTACAGTAGCGATTCTTGCAATTGTCACTTCACTTTCTTTAGAGGCTATGGTAATAGCTGGTGAGGAATTTAGAAGGGTGGAAGCATTGTCTGAATGTGAACGTTCAGTGTCACTATTTCAAGAGAATGTTAATTTATATGCTAAAAATGCAACAAAAATAGACCTAGTCGATCTTTCAAATAATGCTGCATTTGGACCAGGAAGTACTATTAGTGATGCAGTCAGATGGTATTGGCATAATCGTAATGATCCTACTAATCCTGATCCTGATTTTAAGTTGCAAGATGCTGAAAATGATCCGAATGATACGTATATAGATATATTTATATACCGATCAGGAGAAATGACGTATAAAATAGTAAAGTATGACGAAACCTTACTACCTACAGGTATTCCTTTTAAAGAGATTGTTACATTCCACAATATAAAAGAGATTGATTGGGTGTGCAGAACAGCTAATAGTTCTGTTGATACAGTACTATTAGACTATGCGATAACTTCTCCAACTGATTTTGAGTTGCTTTACTCAAAGAAGTCTGGCGACACATTTGATAAAGATAAATATAGCTCAAAAGAGGGTGCATATTCAGTAATGACTGGAATGGTTATTAACAATATGGAATCGCATACTGGTGGAAATCAGTTAAGAATGAGTGAAGACACAAGTAATTTCTCTTCCTCAGTTGCAGAAGAAGATCGTTATAGAGGTCATTTAAACTTTGTGGTAATTCGCACAGTGCCAAGAGTAGCAAAATAATTAAATTATTGAATTCAACTTCTGAAGCAGACGGTTATACAGCCGTCTGCTTTGTTTTGTCTGTTATTGATGTATGCTAATTAGCTTTAGGTTATTTTAGAGGGAATTTAAAATTAGTTGCATAATAAACAAAAAACTTGTTAATACTTTGTTTAAAATTTTTCTTTTCAAATATTTCAGATTAAATAAACTTGTGGTATAATATAAAAAGTTATAATGCTTAAATTATACAGATTAAAAGGAGATATTAATATGAAGCTAGGTAAAAAAACACTTTCAGCTGTTTTGTCAATAGCAATGGTGGCTTCAATTGCCGTTTCAACCACTGCTGTTTCAACTTCAGCTACAGATAGTGCTACAACTACTAAGGGTGCATCAAGCTTTTCTTGGGATAATGCATCAGTTTATTTCTTGCTAACAGACCGTTTTAATAACGCTGACACAAGCAACGACCATGCTTACAACCGTGGTTTAAATCAAGATGGAACAGTTGCTACAACAATGAATACAGACGCTGGTTCTTTCCAGGGTGGTGACTTTAAGGGTATCACACAGAAGATTGAAGAGGGTTACTTTGAGAAGCTAGGTGTTAACGCACTTTGGATTTCTGCACCTTACGAGCAGGCACATGGCTACACAGTAGCAACAGATGGTAAGAAGAGCTTTCCTCACTATGGTTATCATGGATATTATATGCTAGACTACACTTGTACTGACGCTAACTTCGGTACAATTGAAGAGTTTAAGAAAATGGTTGATACAGCTCATGCACATGGTATTCGTATAGTAATGGACGTAGTAATGAACCACCCAGGCTATGCTACAATGTATGATATGAACGAGTTCTCATATGGTACACTAAATAGTGGCTGGGAGAAGGTATACTACGACTGGGCTAACATCAACAGCAACTACTACAGCAAAATCAACTACGACACAGGTAAAGATAAATGGGCTAAATGGTGGGGTCCAGATTGGATTAGAGCTGGTATCACAGGCTACACAGCAAGTGATGGAAGTGATGATTTAACAATTGGTATTGACTATTTGCCAGACTTTAGAACAGAGTCAAGTGTTGAGGTTGATATTCCTGAGCTATTAAAGACAAAGTGGACACAAGAGGGTACACTTGCAGAGAAAAAGCTATACATAGACAGCTGGTTTGCACAGACAGGCTATCCAAGAACTCCAAGATACTACCAGATTTGCTGGTTGTCTGCTTGGGTTGAGGAGTTTGGTATTGACGGTTTCCGTTGTGATACTGCAAAGCACGTAGAGAAAGAGTCATGGGGTGCTCTAAAAACTGAGTGTTCTAAGGCTTTAGCAACTTGGAAAGCTAACAACCCAGATAAGGTTATGGATAATAACGATTTCTGGATGACAGGCGAAAACTACGGTATGGGTGTTGATCCATCAAGTGACTACTATACAACTGGTGGCTTTGATTCAATGATCAACTTTGAGAACGGTGGTGGCGTTCCAAAGCTTGACAAGATTAACGCCAGATATCAGTCTTATGCTGATAAGATTAACTCAAACGATAACTTCAATGTTATGACATACATTTCATCACACGATGATACAATGGCTAACTATGGTACAAACAAAGATATGTACTATCAGGGTACAGCATTCCAGCTACTACCAGGTGCTATTCAGATTTATTACGGTGATGAGTCTAACAGACAGAGACTTTCATCAATTAAGCTAGAAGATGGTACAAGAATTTCTCTTGAAGACCACTCACTAAGAAGCTTTATGAACTGGGAAAGCACAGACACAGAGCTACTTGCTCACTGGCAGAAGGTTGGTCAGTTCAGAAGCAATCACGTTGCAGTAGGTGCTGGTGCACACAACGCTGTTGAGTCAACAGATGCTGCTGGCGTAGCTTTCACAAGAACCTACGACAAAAATGGTGTTAAGGATGCAGTAGCAGCTGTTATTACATCATCAGCTAATACAGATGTAACAATCACAGTTGGTTCTATATTCGAGGATGGTACAGTTGTTAACAACGCTTATGATAATACACAGGCAGTTGTAGCAGGTGGTAAGGTTACATTCAACAGTGGTGCTCATAACACAATTCTTGTAGAGGAATATGTTGAGCAAAAAGAGGATCCAACAGATGCTCCTACAGTGCCAACAGAGGCTCCAACAAAGGCACCAACACAGGCTCCAACAACAAACAACAACAATCAGCCAACACAGGCTCCAACAAGTGCTACAAACCCAACAAATAAAACAACAAATCCTACAAATAGCACAAACGCAACATCAGCTACATCAGCAACATCAGCTCCAACCGATTCAAACGCAGGTAAGGTAGCTACAGGTAATACATCTTCAGTTGCTGGTTTAATGGCTATGCTACTAGCTGCAGCTTCTACAGTTGTATTTACAAAGAAAAAGATTAAGGACGCTGAGTAATTTTTAATAATTAGTCTAGCTTAGGCACACTCCTTTTGGGGGTGTGCCTTTTTGCAAATCTAGGTTTGATTAAGGTTAAGGTTATTCTCTTTAACACAAATGATAATGTTATTGTTATACTAAACACTGATGAAATCTGGACAAGGATTTAAGTGCTGATTTTATGACAAACGAATACTTACCCACAGCAAGTCTTTCGCATATGAAGACTTAGTGTGAAGTGCAGTGCGAAATATGCCGAAAAGATGGCTACTAGTAAGAAATGAAGTAGCATAAGACATATTTCTTGCTGTAGTCTTGAAAATGGGGCTGACCAGCCATATTATCTAACTCTTGATTGGGAAGATTAGTCAAAAAATTCCCTACTAACCATAGCATAATAAGCTACAGGTTAGTAGGGGGTATTATTTAAGCTGTTTTTTCAATTTTCTTATGTGCAATACTACCTCTCCATAGTCGGTGGTAGAATAGTAATAGCACAGGGTAAAGCTCCAGTCTACCTGCTATCATATCGAATATCAAGACATATTTTGAGAAGTCTGAATATAGTTCAAAATTTTCTGCAGGACCAACCTTTGATAAACCTGGTCCCATATTACAAAGTGAAGTAAGTACGGCTGTGAAGTTTGTTTCAAAATCGAAATTATCAAACGAAATCAAAAATACTGAGCCAGCAAAAACAACTGCATAGGTTAAGAAGAATACGTTTACACTACGCATAACATCGTGGTTAACAATTTTATTATCCATTTTAACCTTGCGTACAGTGCCTGGATGTAAAAATAGTACAAGCTGGTTTTTAATTGATTTGAAAAGAATTATAAATCGAGAAACCTTCATACCACCACCAGTACTTCCAGCACAGGCACCAACAAACATTAAGCAAAGCAATACTGCCTTTGAGGCTGATGGCCATAGGTTGAAGTCAGTGGTTGCAAATCCGGTAGAAGAAATCAGCGAAGCCACCTGAAAGAATACTGTTCTTAAATTATCAAAGAAGCCAATTGCTTTGTCATAGGCGTTAAACATAATTATTGTAACAGCAATAACTATGGTACCAAAATAACATTTTATTTCTGACATTTCAAAAACGCTTTTGAATTTTGCGATTAGTATAAAGAAAAAGGCGTTAAAATTTATACCAAAAATAATCATAAATGTGGCAACAGTCCATTGTATAGCAGGGCTATAGCTTGCTATACTATCAGCTTTTATACCAAAGCCTCCTGTACCTGCTGTACCAATAGCAGTTACAACAGCATCGAAAACAGGCATTTTAACCAATATAAGTACAATAAATTCAATAATTGTTAAGGCTAAGTAAATGCCATATAAAATCAAGGCTGTATACTTTACTTTTGGAACAAGCTTACCTACACTTGGCCCAGGGCTTTCAGCTCTCATAATATGCATATGGCCACCGTGACTTTCTCCACGAGATACCATAGGTATAATGGCAAGTAAAAATACTAGAACACCCATACCACCAAGCCAGTGAGTAAGGCTTCTCCAAAATAAACAGCCCTTCGACATTGCCTCAACATCGCTTAGAATACTTGCACCTGTTGTTGTAAAGCCAGATACAGTTTCGAAAAATGCGTTTGCAAAGTGAGGAATCTCGCCACTGAAGATAAATGGCAAGCAACCAAACAAACTTAATAATATCCAGCCAAGAGATACTGTTACATAGCCCTCTTTTGCATTAAAGATAAGCTTTTTTGGTCGTAAAAATATCAATATTGTACCTATAGCTAAGCATATAAGTGCCGAAAGTAATAGAGAGAATACCTGAGGCTCTTTATAGATTACCGATACAAGCGTTGGTAAAAATAAAAATATACCCTCAATAGTTAGTATACATCCCAAAATAAATGAAATACTTCTATAATGCATATTGTCTACCTCTATTATTCTAAAATCTCATGTATATCCTTGAGTCCTGTATGTGTTGTTACAACAATAACAGTATCACCCTGAAGAATATAGTCCTGACCACGAGGTATTATAAGCTTTCCGTTACGGATAATGCTTGCAATAAGTAAATCTTTTTTTAGTGGCATCTGGCAAAGAGGTACCTCTGTTATCTCTGAGGATTTTTTTATCTTAAATTCTACAGCTTCAGCTCTGTTGTCAAACCAATGGTAAAGGCTTTCTACATTACCACTGCCGATAGAGTTTCGTTTACCTCGTACATAAGCCAAAATTGCCTCTGCTGTAAGCAGACGAGGGTGAATGGTGCTACCAAGGTCTAGGCTTTGAATAACATTGTTAAAGTTAACTCTGTCTACCTTTGTTACAGCCTTTGCGTCGGTTGCTCGCTTTGCGTATAGTGTAAGCAAAATATTCTCTTCGTCTATACCAGTAAGAGGTATAAATGCATCGGTACTTCTTATACCCTCTCTTTCAAGGAGTGCTTCGTCGGTACCGTCACCGTTGATTATAAGAACTTTTTCAAGTGCTTCGTCTAGCTCTTCGCAACGTTTTATATCCTGCTCGATAAGCTTAACCTGAATACCCATTTCAGAAAGCTGTTTTGCCAGATAATAAGCTGTTCTGCTACCACCTATAATCATTGCATCTGAAATACGTCTTTTTATCATATCTATTTTCTTAAAGAACACATAGGCATTTCTTGCAGAGGCAATCATTGTCAGAATGTCGCCACTTTTCAGTAACTGGTCACCATTAGGTATTACTATTGAGTCGTCACGCTCTAGTCCACAGATAAGAAATTTAAAGTCGAATTCCTTTTGCAGAGAAAATAGCTTCTTTCCGTCCAGATAGCTGTCGTTAGGAATCTGAAATCTTATTAATTCTGCCTGACCTTTAGAGAATGAATTAGTGCTGAGTGCAGCTGGTAAACGCAATATTCTTGAAATTTCCTTTGCTGTTTCAAGCTCAGGGTTAATAATCATAGAAAGCCCAAGCTGTTCACGCAGATAAGCCTGGTCTTCGCTATATATAGGGTTTCTTACTCTTGCTATTGTAGAGCAATCTCCTACCTTTTTTGCCAGTGTGCAGCACAGCAGATTAAGCTCGTCAGATTCTGTAACTGCAATAAATAAGTCTGCTGTTTCTATTCCTGCTTCTATTTGTACAGAACAGCTTGCACCATTGCCTGTTATGCCCAAAACATCGTATGAGTTAGATAGATTTTCAACAAGCTTGGCATCATTGTCGATAAAGGTTATATTATGACCTTCCTCAGAAAGTCTTTGTAATAATGTAGTACCAACCTTACCACAACCGACTATAATAATATTAAGAGTGCTTTTTTCTTTGCGTGCAAATTTGTCAAAGATAAACATAATACAAAGCTCCTTTTGTATTTAAAACTATGTAATAAAATGCTGATAACATAACAGCATACAAAGCTATTATAGCATATTGCAAATAAAAAACAATTATTTTTCAAATTTTTACCTTGATTTCATTTCAATGGTAGTATTGTTTTATAATAAATATTAAATTTTGTGGCGATAAAGATATATTTATGCTGTTTAGCACTTGAATTATATATGTATTAGGTTGTATAATTAAAAAGTTAGAATTACGATTTTTACGCAGGAGAGATCTTACGATGATTTATAATAATATACTAGAGGCAATGGGGCATACACCTATTATCAGACTAAATAGAATGGTTGGAGAAAATGATGCACAGGTGCTTGTGAAATTTGAGGGCTTGAATGTAGGTGGCTCAATAAAAACACGCACAGCGTATAATATGATTTTAAAGGGCGAAAAGGAAGGCCTTATTACTAAGGATACAATTATAGTAGAACCAACAAGTGGCAATCAGGGCATAGGTCTTGCTTTGATTGGTGCAGTAAAGGGCTATAAAACTGTAATTATAATGCCAGACTCTGTAAGTGTAGAACGTAGAAAGCTGGTAGCACATTATGGTGCAGAGGTTAAGCTTGTGCACGATGATGGAGATATAGGCAAATGTATAGAGGGTTGCTTGCAAGAGGCACTTAGAATGGCACAGGAAGACCCTAATGTATTTGTACCACAGCAATTTACAAACCCTGCAAATCCTTTAGCACATAAGCACCACACAGCACTCGAGATTATGGAGCAGGTAGCACAGCCGATTGACGGATTTTGTTCTGGCATAGGCACAGGTGGTACAATATCTGGCATTGGCGAGGTTTTAAAGGCACAATACCCAGATATAAAAATCTGGGCAGTAGAGCCAGAAAACGCTGCAATTTTAGCAGGTGGTACTGTAGGTACTCATTTGCAGATGGGTATAGGTGATGGACTTATCCCAGATAATCTGAATCAGAATATATATGATGATATATATATAGTAACCGACGAGGAGGCTATACAAACAGCTAAGGATTTAGCCAGACTCGAGGGCTTGATGTGTGGAATAAGCTCGGGTACAAATGTTGCTGCTGCACTTAAAATGGCAAAACAGCTTGGCAAGGGCAAAACTGTTATTACAGTATTGCCAGATACAGCCGAAAGATATTTTAGCACACCATTATTTGAGGATTAATTTTAGTAAAATTTTGAGTATAGGCTTATCCTTGGTGTAAGCCTATACGTACATAACAAAATGGCTACAGCAATTTTTACGCTGTAGCCATTTTGCTATGTAGATTACTAATTTTGTGTGAAATCTATCTTTTTTATACCGTAAATTTTCCTTAATATAAAGCCCCATACCTTTGGGTTGTCGATAACTACAAATTTCATAGAAAAACCTCCTGATCAGTTAAAAGCAAGCAATGAAAGTATGCATATTACAGCTGCAGCTATTACTATTACTGCCTTGCACGGTAATAACGAGCCTACCAGCAAGCCTATTCCAAAAATCAGCCCACCATTGCAGCATTTGTTCTTTCGTCGTTGTCGCATATTCTCTCACCACCATTTAGCTTTTAGTACATAATACGCACTAATAAAAATAGCGTTACAGATTATTTTTTGCTATTTTTAAAATATCAACTCCGTTGATTATATTATCGCCGTTGCTATCGGCAGAGGTGTATTGTTCTTTGGTAAGTGTTGTTGATGACATAAGATAATCGCTTAACATAGTAACATCATTCTGGTTTATAGTTCCGTCTCCGGATAAATCACCCTTTACAGATATAGAGTACCTGCTATGCTCAGCAGATGTATCCTTTACAACCATTGTAAAGCCTGTGCCTATTTTACCATTTGTTTTCTTTACGTTATTGGCGTTGTAAAAGTCAAGGGTGTAGCCACAGTGGGTAATGCTATTTTCAAATGTAGCTATTGTTGTATTATCTGGAATATTCCATATTATATTTGAGTCTTTATCTATGTAATAATTATTTATAGAAAAGCTATAGCTTTGGTTATTACCTGAATCAGGCTGGTTATTATTGGAGTTTTGATTACTGTTAGTGATAGGATTAGTACTGTATGCAGTTGGTGGTGATGTACTATTTTGTGGAAAATCAAGCTCGTTTTCACTTGCTATAAACAGCTCTTTAGCTTCTGATAAAATATATAGCTTATCGTTAAAGCTGCACAGCTGTGCATTTGCTCCTGCATCTATACTGAAAAGTATGCTTTCTGTACCGTTTTCTGTATATCCATAAATATTGCCTTGTGAGTATTTGCAGTAATATCCATTAATTACAGCAAGGTTAGGCTTGTACGAGATAATGTTGGTTGCTACTATTAAACCGTTTTGTAAATTTATGGCATTACCATTACAATCAAAGGCTGTGTTATCACAAATAAATACATCGCCTCGTATATTTATGTTACTAAGCTTACATTGAGGCTGTGAATTGCAGGCTGTATCAATTGTATATATATTATTTCTACTGAAAATATATAGTATGTCATTATTGTCTGTGCGATAGTCTATTACTTCGTTTGCATAGAATGAATATAATTTTTCGCCAGTTATGCTATGGCAAGCAATTTGGCTGTAGTCCTCATTTTCTGCAAAGTATAGTCTGTTACCTGCAACAGCAAATTTGTATTTTGAATTTATATAATCAGCTTCTATGATAAAGCAGTTAAGAGTATCGTTGTTATAAAAATACTGGTTAAGGTAAATAGTGTTTTTATTTGTTGAAATTGCGTAAACAATTCCGTTATTGGTGGTTACATATTTAATTTCACTGTTTAGCTGTAAGGTGCGTTTGGTTATATTGTTGTCGGTTATATAGTCGATTTCGAGTGATTTACCACTGAATGAGGTTATATAAACACCTTTATTGTCACAATGCATAGCTGTGTTACTGTTAAAGCCGTTTAGTTGATAGCTAGAGCAGGCTTGTGCTGTATCTGAAAAAGCAAACAAAAATGCCGAAACAGTAAAAACAGGGCAAAGAATCACTAGGACTTGTAAAAAAGTCAGGAATATCGGTGGCTTGTTTAAATGTTTCAGCATATTATCAAAACCTTTTTGTTGTTTTGATATAATTTTAGCATTTTTGCTACATATAGTCAACGTGATATATATTCACGAGTGATTACTCTGTGAATAGTGGGGTTGAATAATATCTGTCACCACTGTCTGGTAGTAGGGCTACGATTGTTTTGCCAGCGTTTGCTGGTTGCTTTGCAAGCTGTATAGCAGCACAAATTGCTGCACCAGATGAAATGCCTACAAGTATACCCTCTTTTTTAGCCATTAGCTTTGCATAGGCTATAGCATCATCGTCATTAATTGTTATAACCTTGTCGTAAATATCTGTGTTAAGAATTTCGGGGATAAAGCCAGCACCTATGCCCTGTATTTTATGTGAGCCAGCCTTGCCTGTTGAAAGAACAGCAGAGGTTAAAGGCTCTACAGCAACTACCTCTATATTTTTATTTTGTTCTTTTAAATATTCTCCAATACCAGTCAAAGTTCCACCTGTACCTACACCGGCTACAAAAATATCTATATTGCCGTTTGTATCGTTCCAGATTTCTACAGCAGTGGTTGCCTTGTGAATAGCTGGGTTTGCTGGATTTGTAAATTGTCCAGGTATAAAGCTGTTTGGGATTTCTTTTGCTAAAGCCTCAGCCTTTTCTATTGCACCACTCATACCCTTTGAACCATCTGTCAATACAATTTCTGCACCATAGGCTTTTAAGATGTTTCGTCTTTCAATGCTCATAGTTTCGGGCATGGTAAGTATTACACGGTATCCCTTTGGTATAGCAATAGCTGCTAAGCCAATACCAGTATTTCCTGACGTAGGCTCAATAATAACAGAGCCTTCTTTTAATAAGCCTTTAGCTTCGGCATCATCTATCATTGCCTTCGCAGCTCTGTCCTTAATGCTTCCAGCAGGGTTTAAATATTCCAGCTTAAATAGCACCTTTGCTTGTAAAGTCTCTGATTTTTCTATATTAACAGCCTCTAGCAGTGGTGTGTTGCCTATTAATTCTGTTGCACTTTTATATATCATAGCAATCTATAACCTCCAATAAATTTTTCTTTAATTTTAATTATATATGTGCAGATGTTTATGTCAACTGAAAAAATCTGTATGTGCTCACAGCTTTACACTATGGTTTTAATTTGCTATAATTTTACCATTAATAAAAATTGTGAAGGTGGTTTATATGGCGTTTATTTTTGATGCACACGCACATTATGATGATGATAAATTTAACGAAGACAGAGAGCAGGTTTTAGCCTCGATGTCAGAAAAAGGAGTAGGCTGTATAGTTAATGCAGCTGTTGACCTTGCAACGTCACAATGGGCATTGGAGTATTCTAAAAAGTATGATTTTATGTATGCTACAGTAGGTATTCACCCAGAGTCAGCAAATGATTTGCCAAGCGACTATATTGATACGCTAAGAAAGCTTGCACAGGATAAAAAGGCTGTAGCAATAGGTGAAATTGGTCTTGATTATTATTGGGACAGCGTGCCTAGAGATGTACAGAAAAAGGTGTTTACAGAACAGCTGGAGCTTGCCAAAGATATGAAATTGCCTGTGGTTATCCACGACAGAGATGCACATGGCGATACTATGGAAATATTAAAAAGCTATAAGCCAAACGGCTTGTTACACTGCTTTTCTGGTAGTGTAGAGATGTGCAAGGAGATTGTAAAGCTTGGTATGTCTATAAGCTTGGGTGGTGTAGTAACCTTTAAGAATGCAAGACATAGCGTAGAGGTTGCAGAGTATATACCACTTGACAGACTTTTGCTAGAAACAGATGCACCTTATCTTTCGCCTGTTCCATTCAGAGGAAAACGCTGTGATTCTTCTATGATAAAATATACAGCAATGAGAATAGCAGAAATAAAGGGTATAAGTATGGAACAGCTCCTAGAAGCAACAACCGAAAACGCTTGCAGACTATATAACATAAAGCTATGAAGCGATTAATAAAAATATTATCAGCTTTTATGATGATAGCTGTGCTTGTTTTAAACAGCAGTATAGCTTGTATGGGCTATGATGTGCTAAATTGCTATGCAAATGTACCGTCTATGGTAGAAAAGGGTAAAGGCTTTACTGTGAATTTGCAGGTGCAATGTAACACCTCGGTGAGCGTGGTAATGTTTACCGTGGTGCATAGTGATGGTATTAAATATAAAGGCTGTAGTGTAAACGATGGTAGTAATGGTTATATAGAAAAGTCATATAACGATAATAGATTAACGGTAATGTATATTAACACAAAGGGTATATCTGTTGTAGAAAAAAGAAACTTAATTGATGTAAAATTTGAAGCCGAAGATTACATTACAAGCACAGATATACAGCTTTGTACAAGTAATGTAGCCTCAAGCGATGAGCTTGCATTAGAGTGTGGTGAGGGTAAGCTATATAGTGTAGAAATTATAGAAAAGGCCCCAAATAACAAGCCCTCACAAAGTAAAACCATTAATATAAATAATAGTCCCGAAAAAGCTGATAAAAGTGTAAAATCTGCTGTTGAGAGGTCTATACCTACACAGCTTTCAAGTGAAGAAGCCACAGACGTAGCCAATACAGAGAAAAGTGTAGTTACAGTCAGAAAATCAAATGATCTGGGGTTATTTATGGCTGGTGTAAGCTTTGCTGTAGCTATAGTGCTGTTGGTGCTTATAGGATATATAGCAGGTAAAAAGAAAGTAAAAATAAAAAGCACAACAGAAAGTTAGCTTAACGAAATGTAAATTTACTAAAAGTATTTGCTATTTGTTTAATATGCTGTTATAATGTAAAGAAGAGATATAAATTTTAAGGAGGTTGTTAAAAATGAAAATAGATTTTGAAAAGGTGTGTTACGACGAAGCAGAACGCTTTATGCTGTTTAAATCTAATCCTGAAAAGTACTATCTTATGAGAGTATTAGATTTTGAGGGTGGATTAAGATTTGCTGATACAATAGAGAGTACAGAGGAAATAGTACCAGGTAGCTGTACTGCTTTTGAATACCTGATTACAAAGGATGAATTTGAGCTTTACGAATCAGATAGAAAAACATTTATAGATTTGTTAGTCACATTATGTGCTAATGCACCTATAGACAGAACATTAAAGGCATTTACTCAAGCTTCACCAGAGTCTAAGCCAGTTACATTACAGGCAAAGGCAGGTGAGCCAAAGGATACAGACATAAATCTTATAGAAGAATTGAGAAACGAGATGAAAGAAAAGGCTCGTGAAAATTCTGAGGATTTCAGAAGATTTTTAGCAGGAGAAAAAGAGCTTGATATGTACTTTGTTCATTCAGGCCACCTGAATAAGATTTTCCCTGCAATTGATTTTGAGGGAAAGATGTTCTTTGTAGAGGGAGAAGACAATGTAAAGGGTCTTATAGAGGCTACAAAGATTTTTGACAATCAGTATTACAAGGTTGATTCACAGCAGACTCGTGAAATTTTAGAAAATTGCAAGAAGTATGGTGTGTTTAAAATAGTATATGTAAAGCCAGACGGCAGTGCATATATTCTAGACAGAGATGATCTTCTTGACCAGCCTACAGAGGATAAGTGGAGTGTATACAACTCACCTATATACAATGCGTTTATAAGATGTATTGAATGTGCAGGTGTTGACAATCCACAGGTAAAGGCAACACAGATGACACTTACAAGTCAGCTTAGTCACCTTATTTTTAAAACAACATTTCTATTGCCTCTTCAAAAGGCAAGTGAAGAACAGCCAGAGACTATTATTCTTTCAAAGGCTGCAGAGATTTTATATAACGAAAAGAAATTTGAATTTTACGGAGCAGAAAATTACAATTATGTGCCACTAGATGGTAACGGATTTACTGCAACAACACTACAAAACTCTAATACCAAAACAAAAGCATTGCCTTTGTTTACAGATTTAGAGGAGTTTAACCTGATATTCAAGGGTCAGGTTGTGCCGGTAGCTGTAACATTAGACGAGGCATTCTCTATGCTTAACGATGTTTGTAGCGTTATAATCTTTAACCCTGCTACTCTTGGCTTCTTGTTTGCAAGTGAGGCTATGAAGCAGATGAAAGAATTCAGCGAAAAGCCACTTACAATGTTTAAGGCAAAGGAAGAAGCTCCAGAAGAAGAAAAGCCAACAAATATAGAAATACCACCAATGCCACGTCAGGCATCTACCGAGGATATTCTTCATATGGTTGCTAATCAGATTAACAGAAGTGAAGCTGTTAAGAAGGAGCAGGCTGTAATGCCTAAGGCTGATGAAGCTGATGAGGATAAAGCAGAGGATGAGTCTGCTCAGAACCAAGAGGCTGATGTTGAAGAAGAAAATGTAGCTGTTGAGGATAACAGCGAAGAAACAGCAGAGGAAGAGACTAAGTCTGTAGAAACTGTTGAGACCGAAGAAGCAACAACCGAGAAAAAAGGTGGATTTTTCAGCAGATTTAAAAAGAAAAAATAATTAAATAAAATAAAAGCTAAAAACCTCTACAGAATTGCTGTAGAGGTTTTTATGTTGTGGTATAAAATAAGAAAATATAGTGTTATATATTACAAATTTAAATCTTGTAAAGTGTCGTAAAAGCTATGGTTTAGTATAAGTGCTAATTATATAAATATTTAATTGTGAGTAATAAAACAGCTTGGTTATATTGTATATCGCGAGGGGTTATATATATAATACTTACACTATGATATTGATTTGTGTAAAATAACTGTTTTATTTTAAGGGTAAATATAGTATAATTTAACAGTTAGTTTGTTATTTTTATATCTAGCTATTATAGCTGAATATTTAAAATAAAATATTATGAAAGGAGATTTACAATGAAACAAACTAAAAAACAAATGTTCGATATAACGAAAAGAGCTTTGTCAGTGTTTTTAGTGTTTTTGATGTTAATATCTGTTTTTCCGGCAGTTAATATAACAGCTTCTGCTACAGACAGAGTGGTTTATTTCAAAAATACAAACGGATTTTCCACAGTTAATGCTTATGCGTGGGATAGCAACAATGGCAACTACAAACATCTTGATGAGTGGCCTGGTAGGGAAATGACACGTGTGAGAAACTCTGATTATTACAAAATTGAAGTAAATTCTGCAGCTAACTGGATTATATTTAATGGCGGCAAAAATGCAGATAAAACCGAAGATTTGGCATTACCGTCTGGTAATAATCCTGTATACGAAAATGGCACTTGGAAAATGAATTTTAACGAAAATACATTATTAAGTGAAGAAATTGTGGTTAGTGATAGCTACGATGCTGAAACAACCTGTAATTTTGGTCCGAATATTTTTGCTGCAAATGCTACATATTTTGACTATATATCAGATCAGGAAATGTCAAATGGATATCTTCAGCCTATACAGGCAGGTACAGAGTTTAATTTGTCTGCAAACAATTGGTATCCTTTTTACAAATTTAACAGAGTTGTAAAGCGTGTAGCTGATAGCAATGGTAGCTGGCAATATCCGTTGTATTTTGGTAACTTCTGTAATGTTAGAGGTGCATATGATGGTCACAATCATGGTGGTGATTTTTTAAACGCTATTGATAGTTGGAATAATGTTTCAAGATTTACTTATTTTGTGAACAACTCTAACAGAGGTTATATGGAGAATGGTGTGCTTTACGATAGAGGCATTACTGCACCAAACGAAGTTGTTCAGGGGTTAGTAAATAATAAGCTGAGCAATGGCTCACTGATGGCTACAAACGGTCTGAAAATGCCATACTTTGACACAGATTTTTTACGTCAAACATATAATAATGACGGATACTATGATGCAGGTGGTCATAGAATAGCTAAGGTGTATAAGTCTTACTTCCCATTCAGAGTAAATCAGTATAATGGTTGTACAACATATGCATTTGATTCTACAAATGCTAATGATAACGTTTATTTTACATGGAATGGTACAACACCAACTGCCGTAAACTATGCATCAGGAACAGGCTATGGTGTACAGGATGGCTTGAAGTATTTTATGTCTCAGAAGGATCTTGATGCTGATCCTACTGTAAAGCTTCCAGCGTATGGTATATTCCCGTTTAACAACGCAAATGGAAATAATAAGGGCTATAAAGCTAATAATGGTAACGAGAATCTAAACTATGGTTTTGGTGTTCGTATCGACATTGATTTTAAGGTTCCGGCTTATGGTACCTTAGATGGCACCCCAAATGGACAGCCTATTATGTTTAACTTCTCTGGTGACGATGACATCTGGGTATTTATCTCTGATGATAACGGTAATGAGAATCTTGTACTAGACCTTGGTGGTAACCACAAAATGGCTTCTGGTAGAATAAACTTTAAAACACTGGATGCTACTGCTGACAGAGTTTTCAATAAGAATACTTTTGGCTCTTTGGGTGCACAAACAGTTAAATTCAATGGTGGTAATCATTTAAATCCTAATAGAATTTACCATATGTCAGTATTCTATATGGAAAGAGGTCTTATTGAGTCTAACTTCAAGATGGATTTCACATTCCGTCCTGTAGACAATCTGTTCACAACAAATAAGATTGTTGATACAGCTGATGTAAACAGTGGTATTAAAGATGAAGTAGCTAAGGTTGATTCATTTACTATTACTAACACTAATACATCAGAGAATTCAGCTATAGCTAACAAAGCTTTTACTCTTGATGGTGAAGATAAAACAACAAATGGTAGCGGTAGCTATCAGATCAAGCATGGACAAACAGCTGAGTTTACTAATATAGCTAAGGTTGGTAGTATGCTGAAGGTAGCAGAAAGTATACCTGAGTCTATATATAAGTATAGTACAAGCTATGTAGTAACCGATGTGGCAAATAGTGGTCGTGTGGTTGATAAAGGAAACACACTGACAACCAATGCGTTTAAATTCCAGAACACTGTTACAGCCAGACAGACAACGAACTTCAATGTTACATATTACAATAAGCCGATAACAAGCTCATTGTCGTTGACTAAAAAGGCAGTTAAAGCTAGCAATGGAGAAACAGTTGATACACAGATGAGCTTCCCATTTACTATATTACTTGATCTTGATGGTGCTGGTACAGCCTATGACTATAAGCCATATCAGCTACAGTATAGTATAAGTGGCGAGGCTGGAACATATACTACAGACAAAAATGCTAAGTTCTCGATAAAGGCAGGTCAAACTCTTGTGTTTGATGGTCTGCCAGTAAATGCGAGCTATAAATTCGTAGAGAAAGTAAACGAGGACGCTTACACATCAGAATATACAAACAATACTTATGTAGGAACAATTCACGAGGCTTCACGCAATAACGAGGTTACATTTACCAACAAATTGATTAACTCAGAGCCAACATATGTAGCTTTAGGTGCTAAAAAGCTACTTGATGAGCAATCAGACTTTAAGCAGACCTTTAGCTTTACATTGCAAGAGGTTGACGCAGCAGGTAATAAGATTGGTACTGCTCAGACAAAGCATAATGTTAATAAAACAGAAGCTGGTGCTGGTAATGTAATTGAGTTTGACGCTATTGAAATTACAAAGCAAAGCTCTAATTTTGTTCCAAAGACTATGTATGTGTATGGTAACGGCAGTACAGGTAGCAAATGGATGAATGGTGTAAATAATAACCCATCAGCAAATGCTAACGCTATGCAACAGGTTGCTGAAGGTGTGTATGAAATAACCTTCAACAATGTGGCTAAAGGCGATAACTATACATATGCATTTAGTGCTGATGGCACTACAACACATACATGGGATTGTCAGGGTATGTTTAATGGTAATAATAATATTCCACTTAATGTGCCTGAAGATAATTCAGTGGTTACATTGCAGATTGATGTTTCTGACTTCGATTTCTCTAACAACAGTGGTGATGTAACTGTTACCCGTACAATAACTCCACCAGACAAGGCAAGCAAAAAGATTTATTTTGATAACAAGGCAGGTTGGAGTACAGTATATATTCACTACTGGAAATCAGGTGCTCCAAACTCATCAAGTTGGCCAGGTGAACCAATGACTCGTGTCAGTGGTACTCTTTATGAAGCTGTTATACCTGATGGTATGGAAGGTATAGTATTCAACGCTAATAAATCACCTCAGACTGCTGACCTTTCAGTGAAATATGGTTATACCTATGACAATAAGTCTAATACATGGTCAAATGAACCTACTATGATACCAGGTATACCTAGTACTACATCAAGTACAGCATCTAATATGGCTAAGACACTTGCATATAGCAGATATTTTGAAATTGCCGAGGTGCCAGATGCTTGTGTTAATACAAACGTAGGTGATAGCTTTGTGTATGATAGTAACAAATATTACGCTGTTATTGATGTATCTCAGTCTGGTTCAAAAATAACTGCAACAACTGAATATTACAAAACACTTAAAGACGCAGTTAATGGTACTGCTGCAGGTAAGGTTAAGGATATTACATTCCATAACTATCACGACAAGGGCAGAATGACAATTACAAAGGTTGACAATAACGGACAGCCTATTAAAGATGATGTTAAATTTGCACTTTATAAGGTAGCTAAAGACGGTGATGATATATCTGGCGTAACTCCAGTGGCAACACAAACTGTTCTTGATGGTTTGGCTATATTTGATAATCTTGATGTTTATGCAAGCAAGGGCAATTATACTGAAAGCAATTATCAATGGTATTGTGTAGTAGAAATAGAGTCAAAGAACGGTTATGCAATTAACTCAACTAAGCATTACTTTATGATACCAGAGGTAACCGAAACAAAAGACGTTAAATCGGATTTTGAAATCAATGGTAAAAAATATAACTATGTATTAAAGAATGGCGAAAGAATTTTCAATATTAAATATAGAGTTGTAAATGCACCACTTGTTGTACCTCACGCTAGTGGTCTTGGTACAGCTGGATTTATTTATACAGGTTTATCAATAATTGCAATTGGTGCAACCTTCTTTGGCATAGAAATGCTTGTTAACAGGAAAAAACGCAGAGCAGATTTAAAAAACTGAGTAAATGCGTTTAATATTAATATTACTAAAGGAGAAAACTTATGAAAAAAACAGTAAGAATTTTATCTGTTTTACTAGCTGTAATCATGGTATGTATGTCATTCTCAGTTTCAGCTAGTGCAACAGCTACAAACAAAATGACTTTGGAGTCAACTAAGGATGGCTTCACATTCTCAATTTTTAAGCTAGCAGACCTGAACACAACAACAGGTGATTTTAAGGTTAATGATAAGCTAGATGCCGACATTGCTACACAGGTTAAATCAACTCTTTCTGAGGTAAAGAGCACACAGGCAGAGATAGAGCAAAAATCAGCTGTACTTGCAGACGTAATTGATGATAAGCTTCAGGACAAGACAAAGGAACAGCAGACAAATCTACTAGGTGGCGTTATCAATACATTTGCTGTTTCAGCAGAACAACACTCAATGACATTTGAGGGACTAGGCGATGGTATCTATTATATCTTTGCTCTAAATGGTGATACACCTCAGAATGTAACAAGAAATCAGGGTTCTATCGTTACTCTACCAGAGTACAACTTTAACTATGATAAAAACGATCTAAGCACTCTATGGAACAGAGAGCCTGTTTACAGTCTTGAGATAAAGGCTGCTTCAGATACAGTAGAGGTAAGCAAGACAATCGTTCCATCAAGCAACTATACAACATCAACAAACAAAGATGCAGCTATCACAGACGAAACAACTCCAGTAACATTCGAGCTACAGGCTTCTGTAGTTGGTTCAAAAGAGCAGCCTCTAAAGAAATATGTTATCGGTGATATGATGGATCCAGGTCTAACATATGTAGCAGGCCAGACACCTGTAGTTAAGCTTGTAAAAGCTAATGCTGCTGATTACGCACTAAATGCTAGTCAGTTTACATATGTACCAAACGCTTCATATAACAATAACGCTAACAAGTACACATTCGCTATCGAGCTAAAGGATACAGTTTTTGCTAGCAATGCAGAGTACAATGGTATTTCTTTCTATGATTATGATGCAGTAGTTGTACAGTACAACGCTACAATCAACGAGAATATCAAAATAAAGAGTGCAGAGAACAACACAGACTACCTTCTATATCAGAACAACAGTGGCAACTTTACAGAGGTAACAGGTACTACTGTTAAGGTTTACACACTAGGCGTTCAGGTTTCTAAGTATGACGCATCTAAGTATGACGCTAACGATAAAGATAAGAAGTTCCTTGCAGGTGCTACATTTGGTCTATACAATGCTAAGGGCGAACTAGTAGCTAAGGCTGTTTCTACAGATAAGGGTAACGATACATTCTATGTAATAGACGCTGACGGCAATAAGACTGAAAATGTGTACAATGTTAAGCCAGCTAAGTATACAATCAAAGAGCTTGAGGCTCCAGCTGGTTACACACTAAATACAAATCCAATCGCTGTAGATGTTAACGCTTCAGTAAGCTCAACAACTATTACAACAACAAACACAGGCTACTACACAGCTGAGTGTGGCAACACACCAATCATTCTACCAGCAACAGGTGGTGCAGGTACAATTATGTTCACTATTGCAGGTGCTTCACTAATCGCTCTTGCAGGTGTTCTATTCTTTGTTGTAATGAGAAAGAAGAGTGCTACAAAGTAATCAATATCTAAGATAATAGATTATTTAAAGCAGAAAAGTTTAAAAGGGAATGCAGTTGCTCTGCATTCCCTTTTGCAAATTGAGGTTTACACATATTTATGCTTTGCAATTTGCTTGCAATGTATAAATATATGTAAAAGCATATACTATAATAAGATTGATAGGAAATAAAAATATGAATAGAAAATTAGCTATATTTGGTGTTATTTTAATATTTCTTGCCGGTGTAGGTGTTATGGCTTATCCTATGATAAGCTCATTTGTAAATAATATGGACTACAGAGATTCTATGACTAACTATGTAGCAGATATTAAGCAAATGGAGAACGATACAATTACAAAGCACTTTGCAGATGCTCAAAGCTATAACGAAAGCTTAACTGGTAATGTAATACTAACCGACCCATTTGACAAAGAAGCATATGACCTGATTGGTGCAGGCTACGAAACTGTTATAGATGTAAATGGAAAAGGCTTGATTGGCTATGTTGAAATTCCTAAAATCAATGTTTATCTGCCAATAAACCATGGTACAAGCGAAGAGGTGCTACAGCAGGGTGCAGGTCACCTGCAAAATACATCGTTCCCAATTGGTGGAGAAAGTACACATTCGGTTATTTCGGCTCACACAGGCTTTCCTGGCAAATCCTTTTTTGATTACTTAACCGATTTAGTGGTTGGCGATGAGTTTTACATTCATGTGCTTAATCGTACCTTAAAATATGAGGTTGACGATATTACTGTTATCTGGCCAACCGAGACAGAAAACCTAAGAATAAAAACAGGTGAGGATTATGTAACTCTTTTAACCTGTACACCTTATGGTATTAACTCTCATCGTTTATTAGTGCGTGGTAAAAGAGTAGAATATACCCCACAAGAGCTTAGTACAGATTATAAACCAATAAGTATGGATAAAAGCTGTATGTATATATTAGGCTATAAAATACCTTATTGGGTAGCAGGCTGTATTATAGGTGCAGTGGTATTGATTGTTGTAATAATTACAATTATAGCAATAGTAAGCTACCGAAAAAAGCAAGAACGTAAAAAGCGTATGGTAACATCATCTAAGGAGGTGTAGCCAGAAATGAAATTAGGACTAAAAATACTTACGGCTATAGCTACTATAATGTTTGTTACTGGATTGGGGTTAGTCTTGTTCCCTCCAATTTCTAACAGTGTTGGTAAGGCTATAGCTAATAACGAAATCGAAAAGTTTGACCAGCAGATTAGTAATATTGCAGAAGGTTCATTTGAAGAGGCACTCGAAAAGGGAGAAATCGACAAAGAGGGCTATCCTATAGATGAAAACGGAAATAGAACCTCTGATCTTCCACTTGTTTTTGTGGTTGAATGTGGCAGAATGCAAGCAGACAGTATAGCCTATAATGAAAATCTTAAAGAAAATCAAAGTCAACTGCTTACAAGCGAAACATATCAGACTCCTGTACTTAATCTGCTTGATTATGGTGTTATAACAAATATCTACGGCTATGTTTCTGCTCCATCAATAGATATGCAGCTGCCTGTATATCTGGGTGCAAGCGATTATAATATGAGCTATGGTGTGGCACATATGAGCTACACCTCGTTGCCTACTGGTGGAGAAAGCACAAACACAGTAATTGCAGGTCATACAGGCTATATAGGCAGAATTTACTTTGATAAGCTTCGCTATCTGCAAATAGGCGATAGTATTGAATTTACTAATTATTGGGGTAAATTGAATTATAGAGTAGCAGAAACAAAAATTGTAGACGAAAAGGAATCATCTGATATTTATATAAAGGATGGCGAAGATTTATTGACCTTAGTTACCTGCATTTCGGATAAGCAAGGTGGATTTGACAGATATTTAGTTATTTGCGAAAGAGCAGAGTAACTGTAGATTGTATAGGTGTTTAGTATTAACTGCAATTTAATACAACTAAGCAGGCTGTTTTACTATTTTATGTTGGTAAAACAGCCTGCTTTTAGTTACAGCCAAATAAATATATTCTATTAAAACCAGACTTTTTCACTGCAGGTTTTGTAAAATTTTCAACAAGTGTAGTATAATGCTGTTTTTTGTTGAAAATTGTTTTATTATATAATATTTAAAATTAACAATATTGATAAACAAAATTTGACAAATATAAAAAATATGTTAAAATATACCTAAATAAAATAAATTTGGGGATGTTACCGATGCAGTGATGGATTTTGAACTAATTTATAAAAAATAATTAACAGAGGTGAAGAAAGGTGAAAAAAATACTTTCAGTTTTATTAACAATTACAATGCTTACAGGTGTTACAACCTCAATTCCGTTAAGTGCGTCAGCTATAACAACAGATAAAATAGAGAGTGGTCTTGCATATACTGACGAATATGGTAAATGGTCGTATAAGTTAAACGACAACGGTGATGGTTACATAATTACAGACTATGACGAAAGTATGCTTGATATTGAAATACCAAGCTCGATAGATGGTGTTCCAGTTTTAGAAATAAGTGATACTGCATTCTGGAGTTGCCACTATTTAACTGAAGTAACTATTCCTGACAGTGTTATTGCTATTGATAGTTATGCATTTTCGAATTGTCGAAAAATAGCCAACATAAATGTTTCTCCAGATAATAAAAACTATTCATCTATAGATGGTGTGTTATTTAATAAAACACAATCTGAATTACTTTGCCATCCTGCTGGAAAATCATCAAATAGCTATATTGTTCCAAATGGTGTTGAAGCTATAGGTGATTATGCTTTTTATAATTGTAGTAATCTAACAAATATAAAAATCCCATATGGTGTTAAAGAGATGGGTGATTATGTATTTTCTCACTGTAGCAAGCTAACCGATGTAAAAATTCCATATGGTGTTCCAACTATTGGCAGAGCCGCATTCTATTTTTGTGACAGTATAACCAGTCTGACATTCCCTGACAGCGTTACAAGCATAGGTGATTATGCAGTTAATTATTGTAAAAATCTAACCAGTGTAACAATTCCTCGTAGCGTTACATCTATAGGAGAGCTACCATTTTATAGCTGTGGTAATATAACCAGTGTAAATGTATCATCAAATAATGAAAACTTTTCATCTATAGATGGTGTGTTATTCAACAAAACACAATCTGAGTTAATTTTCTACCCCGATAAAAAAGTATTAAAGAGGTATAATATTCCAGATAGTGTTACAACTATTGCTGATAATGCATTTAGAAATTGTAAAAACTTAACCAGCGTAATGCTTCCAAAGGGTGTTACTGCTATAGATGAGGGTGCATTCGACAGCTGTAGCAATCTGAGAAATGTTTACTACAAGGGTAGTAAGAGTGAGTGGGACAGCATATCTGTTGGTAGCTACAACTCTGCTTTTACAAATGCAACTATACATTATGATTGCGTATATGACCAATATGACAGCTGGAGCTATGAGCTTACATATGATGGTACCGGGTACATAATTACAGGTTTTGATGAGAGTATGAGTGATGTAAACATACCAAGCTCTATAAATGGTATTCCTGTAACAGAAATAGCAGCAGAGGCATTTGGTGCTTGTGACAGTATAATAAATGTAAGAATTCCAGACAGTGTTAGTTATATGGGTAGTGCCGCATTTGCTGGCTGTGATAATTTAACCACAGTAGTATTATCACCGAACATCACCTGTATTAAAGACAGTACATTTTCATATTGTGAAAGTCTTACTAGCATAACAATCCCTAACAGTATTAATACTATTGAATATTATGCATTTTATAATTGCAAAAGTCTAACCAATATGACACTCTCAAGTAGTGTTAATATAATTGGTGATTATGCGTTTTATAATTGCAGTAGTCTAGATAACATAACAATTCCGAGAACTACTATGTATATTGGTTATAGTGCATTTGCTAATTGCAGTAGTCTGACTAGTGTTGCAATCTATGGCAACATGTGGAATCTGGGTGATGAGATATTTGCTAATTGTACTAGTCTTACAAATGTAAGGCTTCCAGAAATTTTGTGTAGTATTGGTAATTATACGTTTGCTAATTGCAGTAGTTTGGACAATATAAAAATACCAGACAGTGTTGAAAGTATTGGCTATAATGCATTTTGTAATTGTAGTAGTCTAACCAACGTGACGCTCCCTGAAAGTCTTACTACCATTAATGGTTATGCATTTTATAATTGCAATAGTATGAGCAACTTAATATTCCCGAGTAATACTGTCGCTATTGGAGAGAGTGCATTTCAAGGATGTGATAATATAACCAGTCTAACAATTCCAGAAAATCAACTAGACGAAATCAAGACTATATTTGAACATTGTAATAAGCTTGCTAATATTTCATCAAATAGTCCATGGTATGTTTCTATAGATGGTGTATTATTTGCAGAATTCGATTACAACGGCGAACGAGAATTGGCCTTGGAATGGTATCCTGCTGGAAAATTGTTGGATAATTATACAGTTCCAGACGATGTTACCTGGATTAGTAATGATGCCTTTAAAAATTGCGATAATTTAACCAGTGTAACACTTCCTGACGGTGTTACAAATATTGGTAATTATGCCTTTTATGATTGCGATAATTTAACCAGTGTAACACTGCCTGATAGTGTTACAGATTTGCTAAGCTATGCCTTTTATAATTGTGGTAGCCTAACTAGTATAACAATCCCAAAAGGTGTTACTACTCTTTATGGTAATATATTTTATAATTGCAATAGTCTGAAAAGCATAACAATTCCAGACAGCGTTAATAGTATTTCTTATGCTTTATATTATAAGTGCGATAGTCTAACAAACATAGATGTTTCACCAGATAATAAAAGCTACTCTTCAGTAGATGGTGTGTTATTCGACAAATCGCAATCAAAATTAATTAAATATCCTGAGGGAAAATTGTCGGATAGTTATACTATCCCTGATAGTGTTACCGAGATTGGCAATGAAGCATTTTATAGCTGCGATAATCTGGTTAGTGTAACACTTTCAAACAGCGTTATAACTATCGGTGAAAAAACATTTGCTTATTGTAAAGGCTTAACCAACATAAAAATTTCTGATAATGCTACAAATATTGGTAGTGAAGCGTTTATTAGCTGTAAAAGCTTAAACAGCATATTTATCCCAGAAAGTCTTACAGCTATTGGTAGCGAAGCATTTGATTATTGTTATGGTCTGACCAGCATAGATGTTTCATCAGATAATAAAAATTACTCATCTATAGATGGTGTATTATTTAACAAAGCAGAATCAGAATTACTTATCTATCCTGCATCAAAATCGTTAGAGAATTATACCATTCCTGATAGCGTTACACATATTGGAGATAGAGCTTTTTATGGATGCAAAAATCTAATCAGCGTAAAAATCCCAAACAGTGTTACAGCTATTGGTAGCTGGGCATTTGCTTATGGCAGTATAAACAGCATAGCAATTCCTGAAAGTGTTACCAATATTAGTAATTATGCATTTAGTAATTGTGATAATCTAACCAGCGTAAAAATTGATAACGGTGTTACGGCTATTGAAAAAAGTGTATTTTCTTATTGTGATAATCTGACCAGTGTAATAATTCCAAGCAGTGTAAAAGCTATTAAGGATTCTGCATTTAATGGCTCTAATAAACTTAGTGATGTGTATTACACAGGTAGTGAAAGTGAGTGGAATAGCATATCAATAGCTGGTTATAACGGTTATAACTATCCACTAAAAAAAGCAAATAAACATTTTAATTACAAAGAGCAAATAGCTGGCGATGTAACCGATGACGGTGAGGTTGCTGTTGATGATGTTGTTTATGTGCTTAAACATATAGTTGGCAACGCAGAATTAACCGAGGAGCAAATTGCACTTGCAGATGTAAGTGGTGACGGTAATTTAACAGTGGTTGACGCTGTTTTAATTCAAAGGATAATACTTGAATCAGCTTAATCTTTGATTTTTACAAATTAAATTATTCTAAAAAACAGGCTATCACACACATAGTGAGATAGCCTGTTTTTAAATCGTTTTTATATTAAGCCATTAGCTTTTCTAATCTCTTGTTAATCTCAACAAGGAATGTTTCTGTGTCTACCTTCTGCTTGTTTGGTAGCGATGAAAGCATTTCAAGGTCGCCTGTCATTACGCCTTCCTCAATAGTTGAGATAGTAGCCTTCTCTAGCTTGTCAGCAAAGTCGCAAAGAGCTGTGTTATTGTCTAGCTCGCCTCTTTTTCTTAGAGCACCACTCCAAGCAAACAGAGTAGCAACGCTGTTTGTTGATGTTTTCTCACCCTTCAGGTGCTTGTAGTAATGACGCTGTACTGTTCCGTGTGCAGCCTCATACTCATAAACGCCGTCTGGAGAAACAAGTACAGATGTCATCATAGCAAGGCTACCAAAAGCTGTTGCAATCATATCTGACATTACATCGCCGTCATAGTTCTTACAAGCCCAGATGTAGCCACCGTCGCTACGGATAACTCTTGCGACTGCGTCGTCAATCAATGTGTAGAAATACTCAATGCCAGCCTCAGCAAACTTCTCTTTGTACTCTGTTTCAAAAATCTCGTTGAAAATATCCTTAAAACGGTGGTCGTATGTCTTGCTGATTGTATCCTTAGTAGCAAACCAGATGTCCTGCTTCTGGTCAAGTGCATAGTTAAAGCAAGAACGAGCAAAGCTGCCAATACTCTTGTCTAGGTTGTGAATACCCTGAATAATACCGTCAGAATCAAAGCTGTGGATAAGCTTTCTCTCCTCTGTACCGTCAGCCTTTGTTACGCATAGCTCAGCCTTAGAACCAGCCTCAACAGCCATTTCTGAGTTCTTGTAAACATCACCATAGGCGTGACGAGCAATACAGATTGGCTTTTTCCATGTTGGGATAAATGGAGTAATACCATTAACGATAATTGGGCTTCTGAAAACTGTACCGTCAAGCATAGCTCTGATAGTACCGTTAGGAGATTTCCACATCTCCTTTAGGTTGTACTCTGTCATACGAGCAGCGTTTGGTGTGATTGTAGCACATTTAACAGCTACACCGTACTTTTTAGTAGCCTCAGCACTGTCGATTGTAACCTGGTCGTTAGTTTCGTTTCTGTGCTCAAGACCTAAATCGTAGTAATCAACCTTTAAATCAACATATGGGTAAATAAGAATATCCTTAATCATCTTCCAGATGATTCTTGTCATCTCGTCGCCGTCCATCTCGACCAGCGGCGTTGTCATTTGAATTTTCTTGAATTCCATGATAAAATCCTTTCCGTCAAACCATTATTTGTTCTGCGCGGCGTAGTAGTTCATCAAAC
>JAXJJE010000337.1:0-1713 GCA_036298405.1 Acutalibacteraceae bacterium | reverse complement strand
GCTTATGCATTAGGCAGATATTCAGACAAAATAAAGGAGCAGAAATATTCGTTTATTTATCTGGTTAATAAATATCGCAACCTTACACAAACACCACAGCAGGCAGTAGAAATTCTTAACGAAATCAACTGTGCGTCAAAATTAAACGCAACGCATATTGTAAATAATTCTCATTTACAAGGGCTTACAGAGCCGTTAACAATAATTAACGCTATGCAGTACGGCAAGGATATTGCAAATGCTCTTAATCTGCCGTTGCTATGCACTACAGCACCAAAAAGACTTTTTGGCAATAAAGAGCTAAGCGATTATAACCTTTACTATGTGGAGCAAATTGTTAAGCCACCATTTGGTTGCTGATTAAAAATGAAAATAACTTAATTTAATATATAATTGTATAATGATTACGAAAGGAATGATATAAGTAATGGCTTTTATTAAAGTAGATGAAAACTTATGTAAGGGCTGTGAAATGTGTGCAAACGCTTGTCCTAAAAAAATTATCGCACTTGATAAGTCTAGGATAAACGCTAAGGGCTACCACCCTGCAACATTAACAGATAAAGAAAAGTGTATTGGATGTAAGGCTTGTGCTACAATGTGCCCAGATGTAGCAATTACCGTTTACCGTTAAGGTGAATAACGAAAGGATCTGAATTTAATGGAAGAAAAATTTTTAATGAAAGGTAACGAAGCGTTGGCAGAGGCTGCTATCCAAGCAGGCTGCAGACATTTCTTTGGCTATCCTATTACACCTCAAACAGAGCTTGCTGCCTATATGGCAAAAAGAATGCCACAGGTAAATGGTACATATTTACAGGCAGAGTCTGAAATTGCCGCTGCTAATATGGTATTAGGTGCAGCAGGTGCTGGTGTAAGAGCTATGACATCATCAAGCTCACCAGGAATAAGCCTGAAATCAGAGGCTATATCTTATATGGCTGGCTGTGATGTGCCAGCACTTATAGTAAATGTACAGCGTGGTGGTCCTGGTCTTGGTGGTATTCAGCCATCTCAGGCAGACTATTGGCAGGCTACAAAGGCAACTGGTCACGGAGATTTCCAGATACTTGTATATGCTCCGGCTACAATTCAAGAAATGGTAGATCTTGTTGGTGTAGCCTTTGATAAGGGAGACGAGTATAGAGTACCTGCTATGATTTTAGCAGATGGTATGCTTGGTCAGATGATGGAGCCTGTAACAATTCCAGAGGCGTCTGAGCATAAGCAAATCGAAAAGCCTTGGGCTGCGTGTGGACACCAGAATAAAAGAGAGCACAATGTTATAAATTCTCTGTTCTTAACACCAAGCGATCTTGAAAAGCTTGTTATCGAAAGATATAAAAGATACGAAATAATCAAAGAAAAAGAGCAAATGTGGGACGAATATCTGATTGACGATGCCGAAATCGTAGTTGTAGCTTATGGTGCATCAGCAAGAGTTTCTCACACTGCTATTGATATGGCTAGAGAAAAGGGTATAAAGGCTGGTTTACTACGACCAATCACACTATGGCCTTTCCCAACAAAGGCATTTGAAACACTAAAGGACACAGCTAAGGCATTTATCAGCTGTGAAATGAGTATGGGTCAAATGGTAGACGATGTTAAGCTTGCAGTTGAGTGCAAAAAGCCTGTAAGCTTTGTAGGCAGAACCGGTGGTAAAATTCCAACACCACAGGAAGTATTAGATGAAATTATAAGAGTAGGGGG
>JAXJJE010000336.1:0-1181 GCA_036298405.1 Acutalibacteraceae bacterium | reverse complement strand
TATGCTTGTTGAAAATCAGGCTGGTGTGCTTAGTAAAATCACAGGTCTTTTTTCAAGAAGAGGCTTTAATATAGACAGTCTTGCAGTAGGTGTAACAGCTGATTCAACTATCTCAAGAATTACTATTGTAGCTGATGGTGACGAATATGTAGCCGAGCAGATTCAGAAGCAGGTTAGTAAGCTTATTCCTGTTATAGAGGTTAAGCTTTTAAAGGAGAATACATATATCAGCCGAGAGCTTGCACTGCTAAAGGTTAAATGCACTACAACAAACAGACTTGAAATTGTTACAATTGCAGAGCTTATGGGTGCAAAGATAATTGATGTAAGTGTTGCTACAATTACATTGGAGCTGGCAGACACTTCTGATAAAATTGAAACACTTAACAATCTGCTAAAGCCATATGGTATTAAAGAGATTATAAGAACCGGTGTTGTAGCAGTAGAAAAGGGCAGTATATTAGGTAAATAATTGACATAATCATTTTTATGATGTATTATATTAAATAGCCACATTTTATGGCATAAGGAGGAAGTATTGCAATGGCAAAAATTTATTATCAGGAAGACTGTAATCTAAGTCTTTTAAACGACAAAACAGTAGCTATCATTGGTTACGGTAGCCAGGGTCACGCTCACGCACTAAACCTACACGAGAGTGGTGTAGATGTAATCGTAGGTCTATACGAGGGTTCAAAGAGCTGGGCTAGAGCTGAGAAGGCTGGTCTAAAGGTTATGACAGCTGCAGATGCTGCTAAGAATGCAGACATCATTATGATTCTTATCAACGACGAGAGACAGGCTGCTCTATATAAGAACGACATCGAGCCAAACCTAACAGCTGGTAAGGCACTTGCATTTGCTCACGGCTTTAACATTCACTATCAGCAGATTATTCCACCAGCTGATGTTGACGTATTTATGATCGCTCCAAAGGGTCCTGGTCACACAGTAAGAAGTGAGTATGTAGAGGGTAAGGGTGTACCTTGTCTAATCGCTGTATATCAGGATGCAACAGGTAAGGCTACAGACCTAGGTCTTGCTTACGCTGCTGGTATCGGTGGTAGCAGAGCTGGTGTACTAGAGACAACATTCAAGGCTGAGACAGAGACTGACCTATTTGGTGAGCAGGCTGTTCTTTGCGGTGGTGTTACAGCTCTTATGAAGGCTGGTTTCGAGAC
>JAXJJE010000335.1:0-2247 GCA_036298405.1 Acutalibacteraceae bacterium | reverse complement strand
GAAATTGATGAGTAAGAATTGCATAGCTATCATTTTCTTTCAGAAAATCTGCAACCTCGCATAAATTATTCATCTTCTTCATCTGGCTCTTCCTCTGGTATATCTAAATCTAGCAACAGCTTGTTGATATTTGCACTATACTCTATTGAATCTGTAGCATAGAAAAGTGGTGCTGGTACGTGACGAAGCTTTAGTCTGCTACCAAGCTCCTTTCTTATATAGCCTGCTGCGTTTTTAAGTGCCTTTGCAGCCTCTTTGCTCTTTTCCATACCGTACATTGAGCTTATATAAACACTGCAATATGATAAATCGTTAGTTACCTCTACTCTTACAATGCTAATCATAGCATCGCTTACTCTTGGGTCTTTCATTTCACGAAGAATAGCTGTAAGCTCTCGTCTTACATCCTCGGTTGTTCTACCCATTCTGAATCCTGCCATTTATTTTCCTCCTAATTTTTTAACGATTAATTAGTTAATTTGCTGGTGCATACTCAAAGTAGTTTCAGTTATACTTTTAAATTGTTCTTCATTAATATTAAGTAGCATAACTTTATCTTTTTGTGATGCAAAGTAAAAGGTTCCTTTATCTGTTGTAATTTTAAATAAAGCCTCAATTCTATGTTCTTCTACTACAAACAAATACCCAAATTGACATACAGTATTTGCTAATTTTTCATAGTCCTTTCCCTCAACTAATATTCCTAGTGCAAAATTAGCTAATTTTTCTTTTAATGAACTGTTATTAATTTCATTAGATTCTGTTAGTTTTTTCTTTTTTCTGTTAAATAGTCCCAATATGAAAGCTCCTATTAAATAGTATTATCTGCTTTTACCATTATTAAAAATACACTGCTGATTTTGAGATAAAAACCACTCTGTGAGTTCAGCTTTAAGTACATCTATGTTTACAGAACTATCAAGCTCAAAATCCTCTAACCAAATAGCAGTGGTTGGTTTATCAGTTGGTAAATCCTCAACAATAGCTTCATAGCATTTAGTACCATCTGATATAGTCAACACTTGATTATACATAAAAACACGCTTTAAGTTAAATGTGTAGTTCATATATCTCAACTCCATTATCTAACTGATAAGACTTTTTGATTGCATCTATCATTCTTCTTCGTCATTACCTCTTTCTAGACTCAGCAAATAATAGCGATAGCTTAAATAACTGATAAATACCAAAAAAATCAGCATATATGCTACCATATCCTTTAAAGCTCTGAGATAAAGTGCAAACAAAACAAATCCGATACCTTGAATCAGAATTTTTATTTTTTTATGTTTTTCCATTTTAAATAGACAATAGCGAATTCCTATTACTATTGGAGAAAACACAAGTGCCAAAATAATCAAAAATATTGTTTGCCTATCAGTGGCTAACTTCTTTATCGTTTTTTTATCTTTATTATCAATATCTAGACATTTGTATAACAACCTTAATGATGCCTCATCAGGTACACTTTTCCCTAATTCCCACTTTGAAATAGTTTGTCTAGTAACGTACACACAATCTGCTAATTCTTGCTGTGTCATACCCTTTTTTGTTCTTGCTTCTTTTATTATTTCTGAAACTTCCATATCTCATATCCCTCATCATCTACTATTAGTAGCCAGTTTATTTCTTGTAAGTGCAACTCCTATACATATTATAATTAATCTCGTATTCCAATTTTCTATAAACAGAACACCACATATACAAACAATGATAAAAAACCATTTAAATAATTTTGGATAACGATTTACTAATTTAATAGTATAATTTACAACCGGTACAAGCAATAATCCAACTATACCAAATAGTCCAATGGTAACCATCCACCCAATATACTTCTTATTATTTTTTTTTAATTTTAACATGACTAAAACCTCCTAATTTTTATACTCTCATTTTAAGAGGTTCATCTGCAAAAGTCACGCAATGGTTAAAATAATCGACGCAACAGTTAAAATAATTAGAGCAACGGTTGAAAAAATCGACGCAACGGTTACAAAAATCGACGCAACAGTTAAAATAATCAGCACAACGGTTACGTTTGCTATCAAAACAGTAAGATTTTAATGGTTTTCAGGGTTCGATGTAATTAGTTGGATTATCAAATTCAAGTTTATCATTATCTAACAAATCTAATAAATATACATTTAAAATTGGCGAAAAGGCGGACCACAATAGCCCGCCTTGGAATATTAATCTCTATATTCCTCTATCTTGTAAACCTCGAAGATATCGCCCTCTTTAAGG
>JAXJJE010000334.1:0-15504 GCA_036298405.1 Acutalibacteraceae bacterium | reverse complement strand
TTTTGCTAATACATTGCGAAAATCGCAAGAGTTTTTCTCAAAAGCATTGTTATTTATATGGAAATCAAATGTTTTTATATACTTATCAATTTAAGGCACATTTTAAACTTCTGTAATGGTACAACAGACTGATTTCAATATTTATTTTTCAGTTTTCTGAATCTTATAACCTCGGGTGTAAAGATTAATCCAATTCATACAAGTGGATATGCAGATACTATTCAATTGAAAAGATTATAAAAAAGACCTGTTCATCAACTATAATTCTTGTGAATATGGAGATTTCAAAATGGTTTGACAAATACAAGCCATCAGTAAATATAGTAGATGAGCTATAAATAAACTTATGATTTTTTCAATGCTTATCTCAAAACACTATGTTTTAGATGTGAGAAGATGTGCTTATCTGTCGAAAAGTGTAATATTTCTTAAAATGTTCGTGTAATATAATGTAAAAACACAGAAAAAACACATTGAAAATCACACGAATATATGCTACACTATCATTATAACCTATATAGGAGGTACAGTATGTATAGAAAAATTATGAAATATCTGGAAGAATGGAAGAAAAGTCCTCACCGAAAACCTCTTATTTTACAAGGTGCAAGACAGGTAGGTAAGACATATTCTGTTTTGGAGTTTGGTCGTAATCATTATGAAAATGTTGCTTATTTTAACTTTGAGAGCAATCCTAAGCTTGCAGATACTTTTGCAGAAAGTATTAGTCCTGATTATTTGATTCCAATTTTATCGCATATTGCAGGACAAACAATTATAAAAGAAAAGACTCTTATTATATTCGATGAGGTTCAGATGTGCGAACGAGCACTTACATCTCTTAAATATTTCTGCGAAGAAGCACCTGAATATCATATCATAGTTGCAGGTAGTTTGCTTGGTGTAGCAGTTAACAGAGAGAAATTTTCTTTCCCTGTTGGTAAGGTTGATATGAAGACCTTGTATCCAATGGATTTAGAAGAGTTTATGCTCGCTTTAGGTGAAGATATGCTTGTGGGAAAAATCAAAAAGTGTTTTGCAGATAATATTCCAATGCCATCAGTACTTCATGATGCTGCAATTGGTATTTATAGGCAATATCTTGTAGTGGGTGGAATGCCTGAATGTGTTATGCAATATGTGAATACGAAGGACCATATACTTGTTCGCCATACTCAAAGTAACATACTCGCAAGTTATCTCAATGATATGAGTAAGTACAATAATCTTAACGAGATTAAGAAAACCCGACTGGTGTATGACAATATCACTGTCCAACTTTCTAAAAAGAACACTCGTTTCCAATACAAGTTGGTTAAGAAGGGAGGTCGTGCATCAGAGTTCGAGAATGCGATTGAATGGCTGGTGCTCTCTGGTATTGTTTCTCAAATTTATAAGGTGGAGCAGATTAATAAGCCGTTAGAGAACTATCGTGATATTGATTCATTTAAGATATATGTATCTGATTTGGGGTTGCTTTGTGCAAAGAAGGAACTTATTCCTAATGATGTTTTATATATGGTAGAGGAACTCAATGACTTTAAAGGTGGTATGGTTGAAAACTATGTTAACTCTCAACTTATCATCAATGGTTATACCACATATTATTGGGAGTCTGCCCGTGGTGCAGAAGTTGATTTTATTATTCAAAGAGAGGGAAAAATTATCCCTATTGAAGTTAAGTCTGCTGACAACACCCGTGCAAAGAGTTTGAATATATATATGGAGGCTTATAAGCCTGAATATGCAATCAAACTTTCAACAAAGAACTTTGGTTTTGAAGATAATAAAAAGACCGTACCGTTGTATGCTGCCTTTTGCATATAGGCAACTACAAAACAACCGTTTAATGAATGTAAAACAAGATAAGTTAAGGCTAAGTAGAAAATAAAGAATTAATTACACAAGTTGGAATAGTTTGAAAGATATTATTATGAGAATGATATATCTAATTTCCTTAACAAAAAGAACCTGTGTTATATGAGGTTTTTAACTATTAAAAGGCATAGACGATAAACTTGTGAAATTGTAAAATAATAAAGTGTGTAAGCTGTTTTTATAGCTTACACACTTTTTGTATTAGGATAGGAATGCTCTACAAAAAACAAATAACAAAAAGGTCTATATTAACTGTCAGCATTAACATTTAGCGAAATGATTTCTGTATTTTAAATAGTAATAGTAATAACAAAAAATTTGTTATCAGATCAGCTTATCTAGCGTTTCTATAATCTTTTCTTTTTCGGAGCTACCATTAGTTTTAAATCTTAGTAATGGAATTTCATATAGCTCCATAATGTGATTTTTTAATATATCCCTAGCAGACTGGACAGTATTCTCTTTATGGTATTCATATCCGTCAACCTCAATCGCTAATACTGGCTTTTTACTAATTCTGTTATATATCAGAAAATCTAAATGTGTTGCTGGGTTCATTGCATATTGACATTCTTGATCATTTAATAATTCCAGATTTTTAATTACAATATTTAACGGAAAGTGACATACTACATCCAAGCTTAAATACTTGTTATCAGCTATAATTTCCTCTATCAATGAAAACATCAGATTTTCCGAATCATATTCTGATATCTTTTTATGCTTTTGTAGATATGCTATTCTTTCCTCGGTATATTGTTTGTACAGGTAGTCAAAAATCGAATAAATTTTACTCTCTGTTATTTCGAAATTATTATATTGAATGTAATCTATCAAATCTGTTATATTACGCTCTTTAGATTGCTCGTTACCTGTTACCACCAACATTAATTTATTTTTAGCTCTTGATATAGCCACATTGATTAAATAAGGATCATCAGCAAAATCAGATATTTCATCGTCTACAGTAGAGATAATAATGTTCTCTTTTTCCTTACCTTGAAACTTATGTACTGTGGCAATATCAATATCAGTTATTTCTCTGCTCAGTGCTTCTACTTGATTTTTGTATGGTGCAATAATTCCAGTTTCTTCTGGACTTAAAGTATATTTGGGTATGATTTCATTTTTAATAATATCTATTTGGCGTTGGCTATAATGGTTACGCTCGTGATTTCCTGGTACTGTTTTTACAACAGATAGCACATCTTCTTCCCCACTATCTGTTGTCATTATAATCAATTCACCACGATAGAATTTCTGGTTGCAGAAATTAATTATTTTAGGGTGACATCTATAATGCTCCCGTAATAATGTTTGTGTTACATCTGGCATAACTTCTAAAACAGATTGCAAAAAGCTTTTTGTGTACTGATATCCTTCATTTACATTAAAAGTTTCAAATATAGCTTTTGCTTGAGTTTTTATATTACCATCAACAACATTCGGTAGTTGCTTGGTGTCACCCACAATAACTGCATTTCTTGCACAGGATAGTGCCAATGCCCCAGTTGCAATATCTACCTGTGAAGCCTCATCTATAATAAGATAATCGTACACCACATCTGACCTCAGACTATTGCTCGATGAAAATGTTGTACTTAATATAACTGGGTATTCAGCCAAAATATCGTATGGATTCTTCCACAGAAATTCTTCACTGAAAATTTTTCTTGTATTATTTCCATCGTATTTTCTTGCAAGCTTGTCTTTTAGTACAACCATTGACTGATTGCATAAATCATCAAGCAAGCTTTTGTTACTACCACTTAAATACTTTTCAATATCTGTAATCTCCAAAGACAATTCTAATTGCTTTGAGTTATAATACATAGCTTGAAAGATTGTAATTATTATTGAAATATCTTGTTTATAGAAGCTCCAATCTCGTATTCCATATTTAAGAAATGCTTTTATTTTAAATAAAAATCCTATTGATTTTTTAGTTTCTACCATCATCTGGCACTCCTGCCATAACGACATCCAATCTTTTGAGGATAAACTCTTCTTAAACTTCATAACCTCAGTATTAATATTTGAATCTTTGACATATTGATTGAAATATGCTTGCTCTGTAAGCAGATGTGAGAGCTCCTGTTTTAAACACGCTAATTTTTCTTGATTATCAAAAACAGTTTTAAGCTGACTGGATTGCTCTGCTATTCTCTTATATAAAAGCTTTGGATTTTCATTTGCTTTCCATGACGAAAAATCTGGGTAATTGGATTTTTGGTGTTCGATAAATGCTTTTTTATTCTGAAAATTTCCTAATATAGCAGCAATAAATCCCAAATTATACTTAGGTGAAGATAGCTTTTCATATACATTTTCAGTGGCTGCATTATTGTTGGAGACTATCAGTACTGTTTTTCCTTGTATCAAAATATTGGAAATAATATTTAATATCGTTTGTGTTTTACCTGTTCCAGGAGGCCCTTGTATAACGCTAAATTGATTCTCCATAGCATTTTTTACAGCCTTGTACTGACTATTATTACATCCAAAAGGAAAAATCGGTGTATATTCGTGCTTGATTTTACTGCCCTGTGATGAAGATGGATTTAAATACTTAGCTAATGCTATATCGTTACCAATAAAAGAAATCTTGTTAAATCTTTTAGATAATAATCTTTCTCCTTTATCTTCATTACCAGGATTAATCAAACCTGCAATTTGCTTTATATATTCAAATACATTTGCTGTCTGAGTTTGACTGAGGCAAGATTCCTTAATTATTAAATCACTCTCGCAGTAATCTCTTTCACTGTCATTATTAAAGCAAATATGCCAATATGTTTCATATTTACCACGGAATACATATATTGCAGTGATATTAAAAAGCTCTGTACCTCCTCTGCTGATACGATATAGATTAGGGTTTAAGACTACGGGATTAGATAATTTTTCGATATTCAAATATGCATACGAATATATTTTACCATTCTTGAATTTCACATCCCATCTTTGGGTATTTTCGTTGTAGACACATGATATTACATCGGAGGTTTTTATTTTTCCTTTTATAATAATCATATTATATTTAGTGTTCATTTGTTTTTTATTACCCCTTATTTACACTTTTGTTTCATTTGCATTTTTATACAAATAAGATTAATAGCATAGGTTTTAGTTATAAATAACAAGCTACAAACATTTAGACATTGTTATAACTAATAATTTAAGAATTTTCAAGTAAAAACACTAGAAACTTATTCTATATATTTTTCAAAATAAGTGATCTATTTCTATACTATAATTGATGTTTATACTGTGTTTTGCTTTATTATTTATTAGTCAGATTATAACTCATTTCTAAAAGCCATTCAATTTTATCTTTTTCTACACTACCATCGAGTGTACTGTTAGCCAATTTGTTTTATTCATATGATATGCAGGGAAAAAGCCTTTTTGTCCAAGCAATGAACCTAGCAATATAGGGTTGCATTTTAGATTTACAACAGCAATTTTTTCTGATGAGCCCAGCCCTAGCTTGGTTTTTGGTATATCCATTACAACAGCAAACCATTTTCTGCTATGACGGTGTCTGTATACAGCGTAATCAGGATATCTTTCCCAAGGATAGTCTGCTTTACATTCGTAAATATGCTCTACATATTTTTCAAACTCTATTCGGTTCATCATTTAATCACCCTTTTATACATTTCTTCAAGCTTGTTTCAATATTATATCATTCAGCATCAATATCCACAACTAACCAAGGCTGATATAAATGATATTTACTATTATAACACACTATCAATAAGAGAACAGAATTATGCCAACAAACTACAGAACGATATCAATTAGGTTTGATATCGTTCTGCTACATTGTTCTTTTAGTTTTATTCGACTTGTAATCGTCTAAGATATTGTCCACCGTTTTTCTTTAGCCACTTATGACATTTTTGGTATTGTGGGAATACTCTTTCTATCTCTGCGTAGAATTCAGACGAATGATTCATATGCTTTCTGTGACAAAGCTCATGTACAACTACGCTATCGATTATTTCGTCAGGCATTTCCATTAGCAGGCAATTAAAATTGAGGTTTCCTTTGCTCGAACAGCTTCCCCATCGGCTACGCTGATTTCTAATTGTTATTCGAGCATAATCAACACCGATTAAAGGTGCGTAGTGTTTAACACGCTCTGGTATAACCTTTTGAGCCTTGTCGGCAAGCTTGTTTATTTCTTCCATAGTATATGGCTTTAATTCACTTGTAAGCTTATTTTCTTTTTCTGCTAATGCAAGGTGCTTATCAATCCATTCCCTTTTTTGCTCTAAAAGCTCTTGGATTTCTGTAGTCTTCATTTGTAATGGAGCTTTAACTATTATTTGTCCAGCTTTTACCTGTATTGCTACTGTTTTTCTTTTACTGCGTATTATTGAAACATCTATATCCATATTACCTCCTGCAGCTAATTGTAGGCTAAGCTTTTTAATATTACAAAAACAAATGATTTTCCTTATGACCACCAAGCTTAGGTGCCATTTTCTCGCTCATTTCTTTCATAAAATCAACATCAAAATCTCTTGCGTGAACAGGGCAGATTCCAACGCAACGCATACAACTGATGCAAATTTCCTTGTTTGTTTTACGAGGATTTTTATTGTCAATAGCATTTACAGGGCAACCGTTGGCACAAACTCCACAGCCAATACAATTTTCGTTTGCTTCAGGCTTGAAAGGACCACCTTTGGAAACTTCCTTGTAGTTACCATGATTTCCTTCAAGCTTCAATTCACCAAAACTTCCAATATTAAGCTTTTCTGTAATTTTCTTTGCATACTCAGCAAGCTGGATTGAATCTGCTGTATCAGGGCGACCTGTTGCAAACTGACGGAAGATAGAATGCTCTGCAACGGCAGCTATTGCTGCAACACAAACAAAACCACAGTCATCAAGCGTGTCCTGAAGCTCAGTAAGTGTATCTTCCCATTCTCTGTTACCATAAACGCAATTTAGAATTGCCTTTGCACCATTGGCTTTAATTTTTCTAATACGCTCTATAGCAATTGCAGGAACTCTGCCACTATATGACGGAACAGAAACAATGCAGATATCCAATTCTGTCAAAGTCATATTATCAATATCACGGCAAATATCAACATTACAATACTCGTCGCAGAGGTTGCTTACAATTATATCAGCAACCCTTTTTGTTCCACCTGTAGGACTAAAGTAAATATTATAGTACATAGCTGTTTCTCCTTATTATTTTTTAATCTGAACTTACAAACAATTTACTGAAATGTACGCTCTTTATTAACTCGTTATATACCTAAATATACATTTAATAAAAATCATCAATCCTTTTAAGCAATATGACATCCTATAACCGTTACTGTAGCTGTCAGCTTTCCTAGCTCATCTGTAACATCTACACGATAACATGCTGTTGTTTTCCCGTCCTTTAAACACACTGCTTTAGCAATCAGCTTTTCACCCTTAGCAGGAGATAAAAAAGAAATATCAGAGTGCACCGATACACAGCTTAGCTTTTTCCAGTTAGCTGCAACTGCAAAAGCAAAATCAGCTAACATAAAATATGTACCTCCCATTACAGCACCCATAGCATTACGGTGTGAATCAGTAATAACCAGACTACAGGTAGCACTTTTCTCACCAATTTCATCTATAACAGCACCGTTTTCGGTTGCAAATCTATCACCCTCAAATATTTTTCTTACTTCCTCTAATGATTTATCGCTTTGCATATATACAGTATCTCCTCTTCTGTTTTTATACTAATTATACCATGCCTTTTCTTAATTACCAATAGGATACCAATGTAATTGTTATTGAGTTGTATATTTATAAATTGTTAGCTATCAATAATAATCATTTATAATTTTAAGTTGAAATATAATTCAATCTTTCTTGTGCATGGTTGTAGTATTCAGGATTTATTATGTTCATCCCGATAAAGTGGTTAAACAGCAAATTAAAAGTCCTGCTTAAAAGGACTAGGATTTTAACCTAACTTTTTTCAAAAGCTCGTAATAGCTATTTTACCAATCCTATAATTTAACAAGTGAACGGAGTTACTTTTAGCACATTTTCAAGCCTTAGCTCCCAAGCAGTAGCTTGAACCCAATATCCAGTTTGACGATAATCATTTTTCATTGGAGTTATGTCAAATATACTATCCCACGATTTTTCGATTTCCATTTGTCTTTCTACTTCAGGTAGTGATTGCAACCAATTACAGATTTCATCAAACTCTTGCTCGGTATTGGTATTGTAATATGTGTGAGAGTTATTCAACACAAAATGCCAGCTATCAAAATCACTCAATAGAACTTCATTGTCAGGTATTTCTACTTCAAGTAAAACCATTTTTTGCCCCTTTGTTCCAAACGAACGTCGGGATCGTAAATCTGGTTTGTGGTGATTTCCGTTCCACTTATACCAAAACCAAACAGGAAATTCTACCCCTTCAGGAGGAAACCCAATACGCTCCTTCATTTTTTCAGCTAACCAAGTGTAAGGCTCAGCCCAAAACTCATAAAAACGGTAGCACTTGTCAGCATTAAAGCGATGAACTCCTGTCTTTTTTAAGTTTTCATAAACCTCTATGGTCTGTGCTGTCCATAGCTTCATAACAATCCCCCTCTATTAAATAAGATATTTCCCAGATTTGTTGCAAAATATATTTTCAGTTATATGTATTTGTGTGGTCATATATCGATATGCAGAGAAATAACCACTTTCGGCGTAGATTCACTGAAAGTGGTTTTATTCTCGGCTCAAGCTTATTATATAACCTTACTGCTCAATTATCAATATTACTTAAGCTTGTAAGTAATTTATGAAAAAATCAAAGTTTAAGATGTCCTGATTTAAATTATTTTTTTACTGTCATCACCTGATAGCATAGTTGTAACTAGGAATTCTAACTATTCTCTGTAGCATTCTTTTCATTTCAATACTTTCGCTGCATATCTACCTATCCATCTTGTAAGCTCAGTTTCAAAGGAACGATTAACATCATTAAGTCCTGTAGTTGCGTGAATTAATTCGTGTATTAAAACACCAGCATAAGTACTTACGTTACAAAGCATATCTCTAAGAATAATAATTCTTTTTTCAAGAGGTTCCCAGATACCTCCAAAGGACTCTGTTGGAAAATCCGGTTGTAAGCAATTCGATATGAAAATTTGCTCTTTCTTAATTTCAAAACCAAAGTCTTTAAGTATTTTATCAGTAATTGCAAACACTGCTTTTTCTAATGATGTTAAGTTATCGTACTTTACAAAATCATACTGAAAGCTTTCGTTAAAGCTTTTTACAACTGTACTTATTGTAGAAATTTCATTACCATCTACATCAACATCATCTTCTAGTTTACGCATAACGTTTTCGGTAATAAAAACAGGAGTTTTTCCACTACTTCTTACGATATCAAGTATTGCTCCAGATGAGTTTTTTATTTCATCAGGTGTCACAAAATCTGTATCTTCTCTTGCGTTAAGATGTTTTACAGCATGTTTCTGAACTTCAATCCATTTAAGCTCATCAGATTGATTACCACAGCTCATTTCCTCAAGATTGTCTGTAAGCATTTCAAGAACATATTCAGACTCTGCTGACAATAGAATTGCTTTTATTCTTTCTGAATATGCTGTTTGTCCTACATTTGTTCGTTCTCTGTTAAGAGCCTTCCTTAGAGTGTTATTGATTGAAGTGATGTTATACGAAAACAAGAAATTTTCTTCTTCTGCAACCTTTATTCCGTTGATGAATATCTCTCCCATATCATCACGCTTTTCCAGTATTTCGCCATAATTTGTTTTCTCTAAAGTTTCTATCCCTGTAAAGCGAAGGAATAAATCTTTTGCCTCTTCAATATCATCTTCAGAACAACCACTCAAAGAAAAATCTGTTCCTATAAAATCCTTGTCAGGAGATTCATCTATATAAGCGTGTAGAGTAGTAATATCAGAAAATCCATGTTTCGTCGATTGTCCTATTGTTATATATCCGTATTTAGACATTATAGAAACATCAACACCCTGTCTATCAAAGGTAGCAAGTGCATCCTTTAGGCCTACACCGAATTTACCAATCAGATTTGTATTTATCTGCTTTTCTTCATTTTCATTCTGTGTTAAATGATGATACTGAATACCTCTGCCGTAATCTCTGATGTGCCATACTCCAGACAAATCCTGATATATTTCAATATCTGGTGTACCTGTTAGTATCTGCTCATCCAATGCATTAGCAATAATTTCTCGGATTGCGTGTGCTACTGTCCAGTTTTCTAAAACCTTTTCAATGTTTAAATCAAATTCTCTCATTTTAAAACCTCCGTTTAATATTTAACTGTGTCGTTAGAATGTTTTATATAGCAACCACTTTTATTAGTGATTCTATTACTTGGTGAACTATAAGAAGAAACTGGTCTTGTATAATATTGAGTTGTGTAATTATAGCCATAATTCACACTACAATAAGTTCTTCTCTCCTCAACAATTTCTCTGATGTCTTCATCGTATTTTGCCCAACCCATAAGTTTACCTCCAAGATTTATTTTGTGATTTTATTATATCAAGCTGATTTTTCTATCTGTAACTTTCGTTGATACTCAGTTACGCTATGCTTGCTAATGCAAGTTTTCTTTCTTTACGAAGCTCTTTTGTACGTTCACGCTGACGCCAATAGTCGTGTTCTTCGTTCTTTTCGAGATGCCAACATTGTTTCTTCAAACACTCTTTTTTTCTAAGTTGCTTCACAGTAATTGAACAGTGGTGCAATTTGCAGTAGCCACAGCAGTTGTCAGAGTAGCAGTTATATAATGTTTTTTTCATTATGATTTCCCCTTTCTGAAATCTATCTTTATTTTGTGATTTAATAATAACAAAGAGACTTCTCTATCTGTAACTTTCATTGACAAAAAGAAAAAACACCGACTGAGTTTTAGATTAATCGGTGTTTTTATAACTTTTATTCTTCAAAATTATCGGTTAAATCAAAGGTTTTATTTGTTATTATGTTAGCCAAATTTTCAGCAAAATTATGTATTTCAGCAAAATTATCACTTAATTGACTATTTTCTTTCATCTCTTCTTTTGCAACTTCGGAATAGTCTGCCACCTGTTTAATCATTGGATAATACGCTCGCAAATCAATTAAATATTCTTTCTCTATACTATCTGGAAGTAAATCCATCATTGCTTGATACATATAAGGAACAATGAGCCAACACTTACCAGTCAAATAAGAAATATGCATTATTTGATATAGTCCTTTGCTAAAGTCATTATCATCCTGTCTAGTTTCGGTATTGTATTTATCGATATTGGACATTAATTCAGGAAAATTATTAGCTCCCTCTATTAACGAAATAATCGCTTTATAAACAATAGTTGTATCGGAAGCGAAATAATTCTCATCATTCCAATATGCGTCCATCTCTTCTTCGTCATCTTCAACATCAAATTCATCCCAGTATGGTTCATATTCGTCATTATAGCTATCTTCATCATAAGAAAACTTTAATATTCTCTGTTCCTCCCATGAGGGGGAGATGATATCAGAAAAAACATCTGTAATTAAATCAATTATTAAATTAATTTCTGTCCAATCAATTTGTGCTATATATGTAGCTGCCTTATCTTTGCAAAAACAACCAAACAATGGGTTAAATACTGTGTTTAAGAAAGCTTTTATAATTTCAATCTTTCTTTGTTTTTTGTATTGTGGGTCATTTGCTATTTTCAAAGCTAAATCATACTTGTAACTAGTTGCCATAAATTCTTCAAGTAACTCATTTAATTCTGATTGTCGGGAAATACAAGTCTGGTAATATTCAGACTTGCGAATAAATCTATCTAGACTTTGACATTCTCGATCTTCAGTATTCAAAGGAATGTTATAAAAGTGCTTCTCTTCCATTGTAAATTGGTTATATGAAGAAAAAAAGTTATAATATTTATGAACCACACCGAGCGGAACAAGTCTTTTCTTTATATGAACACTCTTAAATATCATATTACCTAAAGAATTAAGAACTTCTTTTCCGTTCGATTCTTGTTTAGAAAGTTCTTTTACAGCATTAAAATGAGAAGTGATTTTATTTTCAAGACACTTGTTTTTAAAAGAATACTTCTTCTGATTTGCAGGTATTTTTTCGCACTTTCCTAAAGAAATTATACATAATATGTAGTTTACGCCAATACTATTCTCTGTATCATCCATAATATTAATTAAATCATTAAGGAAACTTTCAAATTTATTTTGCTTATCTTGTGATATCTCAAAGGGAAACCACAATATCAGATCCATGTGTACCAATTTATTTAACCATTGTATTGCAAGTTTCTTGTTCTCTGGAAGAGTTAAATCGTTGTTTTTGAAAAAGTAATACAAAAATCTTCCTGTATGTTCAGCTTCTTCCTCGTCTGCAAAGTAAACAATATGTTCGTACTCGGCAAACTTTTCAACCTGTTGATAAATATAATTGTATAATTCAATGCAGTTATCCCAACACGGATTCAGTTCCAGATTAATCAAGTCAATTACTAACCTATGCAAGGATAGAAATTCACCATTTTTTTGAATTAATCCTATTTCTATAAGTTCATTAAGTGGATCAAGTGTTTCGATGGCAATTAAATCTTTGTATATAGATTTATTGAGTTTTACAAAACTTAGCAAGCTAATATTTTGTAAAACTTGTTTTTGTGCTTCACTCAGATTAGTAATGCTAAATACAGCTCTAAGAATACTTAGGGAATGATCTTTCACTACATCCTCATCTTTATTTACAATGATTCTTTCAGCATTTTCTAAAGAAGCAAATCCAGACTTAACTTTCTGATAAAGCTCTTCAACAGACCAACCTGAATACCACATCTGTTTTGCTAATAGCTCTGTTGCGTATGTATGATTTTCAATCAGTTTAAAGATTTTCTTTAATATACATCTATCATCCTCAATAATTGATGTGATTTTCGCATTAGTAATAAACATCTGCTCCAATTCAGAGTTAGCAAGCTCCTTTACCTCGATATAACCATATTTATCACCGTTATAAACAGAGCTGAAGTCAGTACGAGTAGCTACTAAGATGTTTGCCTTTGTTTCAAACAACGATTTAAGACCATTGTCTGCACCAAGCTCAATATCAAAGTTATCAACTATAACTAATGTGTGTTCATCTAGCAGATTACGAAGCTTACGCCATTTTTCCTTGCTGTCATCTGTATCAAAATTAACGATATCTATATCGTTAAGAAGCTCTTGTAGGGTATCATTTCCGTTGTATTTTATAAACAGAACAGTATCATATTTCTTACTGTTAAGCTGTGCATATCTGCGTGCTATTTCAGTTTTACCAATACCACCAAAGCCGTGTAAAAATACAGCTTTCTTTTTTGAATCAAAATATGACTTAATAAGATTAAGTTCATTCTCTCTACCAAAGAAACAAGCACTACAGCAAATATCGTCACCTTTTAGGTATATATCGCTATTTGCAATCTTAATTGCCTCTGCTAAAGCCTTTATAAGGCCATTTGCTGACTGATAACGACATTTAATGTTAGCAGAGATAGTTTTTCTGAAAATATTACTAAGAAGTCTTTTTATCTTTGGATTTACATCCTCAAATAATTCTCCGTCAAACTCCCATTCAGCAAAAAGACAAGAATCACCACATTCAACCTGTCTGCCCATAACTTTCTCAAAAAGCACAGCACCAATAGCATAAATATCTGTAGCAGGAGATAATTTATTGATTTTACCTTGTTTTTGTTCTGGTGCAGCCCAATCATCTGAATAAGAGCAAACCTGAACTTTGCCTGACTTAATATCTTCGATAGGTGTTATGGTATCCATGTCAAATAATATAATATGGTCACTTGGACGAGGATACACAAGGAAATTACTTGGCTTTATATCAAGGTGAAGATATCCGTTTTTGTGATATTCACCTACAACATACGCAAGTAATTTTATAGTGGTTAATATATCACTAAGATTATTTGCATTATCGTTATCAAAAGTAACTCCGTCATTTGCATCCATAACTATATACAACGTTTCGTTACACCTGCCGATATCAAAAGCATGGACTATATAGTTACCTTTTTGATTATTCATCAGCTTTTTATATGTAGTTGTAAATGAAAGCTGTTTTTGTATTCTTTCATTTTCTGACATCCATACGAGAGTTTCATCCTCACGAATGACATCAGCATTATACGGATAGCACTCTTTAATATTTACACGATGAGGCAACCCTAGATTGTCTTCATAATAAGCAGAATATACAATACAAGTAGCACCATCGCCAATAACTGTGTCAATGGTATATTCTCGGTTATTAAGATTGATTTTATCACCCTGATTTAAGGGAACTCTTTTCATAGTATTACACACTCCTTTATTGTTGTGTATACATATTACATTACAGAAATCCGTATCTGTAACTTTCATTGATTAATCTTCCTCAAGCACTTCGGCTATTATTTCTCTGAATCTATCTAATGGATTGTTTGACATTGCACAAAACGAAAACAGCCAATCGTAGGGATTTCCATAATATACAGGAGAAAAGCCACTGTAATTAAGGTAGTTGGTTATCTCATCAATATAAACCTCTATATCAGATTCTGCGTTATTAAAACGCAGGCTAACCCAATGCTTATATGAAGAAAGTAAAATAATAAGTTTGCGTAGTTCTTCATAAGTAGGTTCTTTCTTGGATAGAGTACCTGCTTCAGGAAATCTGCTTTTGATTTCTTTTGGAAGTCGAGAATTTTTGAAAAATGTTTTTGTTCCTTTTTCACCTGACACAGGAAGATTCGTAATAACCTCGTAAGTGAAATTCTTAGAAGTTCTATCACAACCGATAAAACAATCTCGGTACTCTGGAAGTTCTGATTCTTTTTTTGCGAGCCCATTTGCCTGTGATATAAGTTTTTTTACTGTTTCCTTGGCTGATACATTTCTTTTCTCAAGATTATGTCCGTGGTTTTTTATGTACTCAACCAAAGCATTCTCATCTGCCATAGCTTGTATATCACTTTTAATTTGTGAAGTATATGTTGTATAGTCGCTATTATCAAAATCCATATCTTTAACAATATCAAGAATACGATTTACATCTTGCCATGATTTATTATTAGCAATACAAAAATAACATACGATATCTACTATATTACGATAATCAAAAGCACGGTCAAGATAGACTTTGTGGAACAATTCGGCAGTTTCTTCTGCAGTAAGTTGCAAAGCAAATGCAAGTGCGAAAATTCTTTTTCTGTTATTATCACCCTTATCAGGACGTAGTCCAACCTTAAACCAATTTCTAAATGTACCTGTATTAGCAATATCTTTAACAAGAACTCCTGTTTCTTCACATAATTTTTCAATATATTTAGTAGCTGTGTCAGCAGTTAACCCAGGGTTACGGTTTTGAAGAAAGCAAAGCAAGCCATCTCCAAAAGTGCGAAATGTTTCTTCGCTATTTAACAATTCAATTAATTTATGGTAATCTTCATCATCATTATTATCAAAATTTTGTTGAAATAATAAGTCTTCGCTTCTCTGTGTATATGTCATTATGATTCACCTCTTTACCTTAAAGCTCTTTTCTAAAGCATATAATACGGTTAG